>JAPPKT010000067.1 GCA_028819675.1 Caldilineaceae bacterium
CATCCAAGAGCAATCGCACATTAGCTCTTTTTCGTTACGTAGGCTTAGTAGTTACGAAATGAAAAAAGTGAAAAGTTGATGAGGCGAAAATAGGGAAGAGAGGGTTCAAGACAAGTGAAAGCAAACCTTCCGCCTCTTGCTTAACACAACTTGATTCGAAACTTCAGGCCGCGTGGGCCTTCTCTTCTTCCTCCTGGGCCTGGCGCAAGAACTCTTGCACCTTTACCGGCTTGCCGGAGTGACTGCTCTCGATTGCGGCGAAGATCAGGGCCACCGACTGCAGGTTGGCCTCGACATTGGTCTCCATGGGCGGGCCGCCGTCCAGCCAGTCCAGGAACTGGGCAATGAGCCACTCGTTTCGCCACTTGGACTGCTCCATCAGCTGGACTTCTTCGCCCTGTCCTTCGCGGCTGTACTGCCGCGGTTGGTAGGGGAAGCGCTCGATGCGGCGGCAGTCCATGATCAGGGTCTCGTTTTCACATTCGGCACGGAAGTACTCTTGCGACCAGCCGTTGAAACCGCTGGCGTTGGTCTTGGCTCCTTCGTAGAAGGCGCGAGTACCGTTCTCGAAGGTCATCATGACGTGGCCCTGCGATCCTGTATTGTATTCTCCCCAGGTAGGGTTCCAGGTCTGGGCGTAGATTGTATCGCATTTGGAGTCGGCGAGATCGGCGATGATGTCGAGATGATGGACGGACCCTTCGATCATGAGTGTCTCTTCCATGGTGTGGCGGAAGTGGGCACCCCAGTCACCGAAGTTACGCAGCCCGCAAGTGAAACGGCAGATGATGTAGTCGATGGTGCCGGCCCGGCCGGAACGGAGCTCGCGGCGCAGTGTGGTCTTGTCCTGGTCGAAACGGTGGCTCATGGTCACGCCCATTTTCTTGCCTGCCCGCTTCACTTTGGCGGCGATACGAACTGAGCCCTCGAGCGTATCGGCGATCGGCTTTTCGGATATGATGTGCATGTCGTGGGCGAGGGCGACGTCGACGACGGACTCATGGAAGGCGGGAGGGACGACGACGGTACAAAAGTCGGCCGGATTTTCGTAGAAAGCGCGCTCAATGTCCGTGTAGCACTTCTCTGGGGGCAGTCCAAGATGCTGCTGGGCGTTGATGAGGACGTCCGGATTGACATCGACGGCGGCCACGGGCTCGATGCGACCGTCGGCGATATTGGGGGGCAGGAAGCGGGAACACCAGCCGTTGCCCTGTCCGCCGGTGCCGACCTGGATCATGCGGTACATGTTGGTCATTAGGAGAGTCCTGTCTGCGTGATCTATCTGTTACTGTCTTGTTTTCAGGGCCTCAGCGCAACGAACTCCATGGCTCCTCTTCGAATACGTCAACGAGTGCGTAGCCTTCGTCACCGATACAGGGGCCGAGAATGGCCAGCAGTTTGGCAGGGCGGCCGGAGTCATTGAAGGAAGCGTGGACGACATCGGCGCCGATGAATGCGGAGTCGCCGGTGGAAAGCAGCTGCTTGTCTTGCTCTATCCACTGCTCAATTGTGCCGTCGATGACGTAGATTACTTCCTCCTGGTCCGGGTGTTTGTGAAAGGCATGGCCCTGTCCGGTTTCAAGTGTCACTTCGATGACGACCAGATCGCGGGCTGCGGTCGTGGCGGGGCGGCTGGCCCAACCCATTACGCCCCAATCCATCTGATCTCGCTCCATAGTTGAGGCAGTGATAAACTTACCATTCATTGTCAATACTCCTGTGAGATGGGCCTTTAGGATGGTCGCGGAAGGAAGAGTCCATCAGATGAGGTTGAACCTGTTTGAAGGGCTGGCAGTCGCCGTGGATTTTGCTTTGCAAGTATACCATAGGGGTGGTGTGCCGCAACGAAAGCCAGACCCAGCCATGTATATGGAGAGAGAAATATGTCCTCACAGAGAAGAGCGCATTGGAAAGAGAAGCTAGGCGAGTCCCGCGAGGCGTTACTGTCGCTACTCGACGGCCTCACGCCGGAGCAGTGGAATGCGACCGTGTATTCCGAGGGGGCCAGTTGGACGGTGGCTACTGTCCTCGCGCATCTGGTCGAGAGCGAACGGGGCATGAGCATCCACGTTCACAAGATTCGCAAGGGCGAGTCCACGATCCCGGATGATTTCGACCTTGAGCGCTGGAACGCCGGCCTTACCCGGCGAACTGGGGACATCTCGACGGGAGAACTGATGGCCAATGCGGCCGCCACCCGTGCCAAGACGCTGGAGGTGATTGATTCACTTGAGGACAGCGATTGGGAGCTGACCGGGCGGCACCCTTCTCGAGGCGAGATCACTGTTGACCAGTATTACGAGACGATTTATGTCCATGAGTTGGGCCATCTGGAGGATATTCGCGCGGCGGTCGGCGCGTGAGGACTGGAATGGTTCATCTCCGTTCAGAACAAGCAGAATCCAGATCGCAAAATATTTGGATTGGTAGTTCAATTCGTCAAGAACCTCTGAACAAGAAAATCGTTTGGGAGGACTGGATTCTTGTTGGTTGGTCGTCTTACTTTCAAAGTATTCGCCACAGAGTTCAGGGGATATGTTCGATTGTCTTGAGGCGCTATAATGATTCAAAGTTTCAGGGAACGGAAGACCGAAAGGTTTTTCGGTGGTCGGCGTGTTAGGGAGTTCGAGGGCTTCGCAGACCAAGCTGTCCGTCGGTTGACAGTGCTCGACAGTGCGGAGTCACTTGGAGACTTGGCTGGTCTGCCCAGTAATCGATTGGAGGCGCTAATTGGCGATCGGGCTGGTGAATTTAGTATAAGGATCAATCGTCAGTGGCGAATCTGCTTCCGCTGGGGAGAACACGGACCCTACGACGTAGAGATCGTGGACTACCATCGTTAAGGAGCACGAAAATGAGTGTAACGAACGGTATGCGACCAATACATCCCGGCGAGATTCTAGAGGAAGAGTTGGAAGAGCTTGGCATATCGGCTGAAGCGCTGGCAAGCGCACTGGCTATCCCTGGAGACCGTGTCACTGCTATTCTGCACAGAAATTGTGGAATTTCGGCCGACACGGCGCTTCGACTTTCCAGATACTTTGGCACGACGCCCCAGCTCTGGTTGAACCTGCAGAAGACCTTTGAACTTCGAGTGGCAGAGATCGAATCAGGTAGTGAGATTGTCGAAAGCGTGAGGCCAAGAGAGACGACAGGGGCGGCAGGCCCAAGCGCGACATCGATCGCTTGAAATTATCAAGGATACCGCCAATCCGAATTAAGACGAGATTCAATTCTTAGCTCGAGTAACTGGCCACCGCTGCCTCGTCGACTTCGACGCCCAGGCCTGGTTCCTGAGGCGGGGCGAAGCGTCCATCCTGTGGAATCGGATAGGAATGGGCGATAGTCCCCTTCCAGGCGAGAGACTCGTGGCCGTGTTCCATGATCTGGAAGTTGGGGATTGCGAGCGAATAGTGAATTGTAGCGGCCACGGACAGGATGCCGCCGCCGCCCACGTGAGGGGCGATGGGCAGGTTGAAGCTGTCGCAGAGTGCAGCGATGCGTTTGCCCTCGGAGAGGCCGGTGCGGGCGACGTCGGGCATGGCGACGTCGAAGCCGCGCAGCGCGATCCAGTCGCGCCATTCCCAGACGGTTCGCAGCCATTCGCCGGTGGCCACCTGCATTGAGAGGGCACGGGCGATTTCGGCCTGACCGCGGATGTCCTCGGGCTGGCAGGGCGCTTCGAGCCAGCGTACGCCCAGTGTCTCCAATCCCCGCCCCAGTTCAATGGCCTCCGACACGTCGCGTGTACCGTGAACATCCACCAGCAGCTCGATTTCCGGCCCCACCGCTTTGCGCACCGCATCTACAACCGCAACGATTTGCGGATTTGGCATGCGCAGGTGCAGTTTCAGAGCGCGGTAGCCGGCGTCGATGAGCGAGCCGGCCGTTGCGGCAGCTTCGTCGGGTTGGGTCCCGCCCATGCCGGCGTAGACCTGTACGTCGGGGCGAAAGTTGCCGCCGAGAAGCTTGTAGGCCGGCTTGTTCAGGGCTTTTCCCAGAAGGTCGTAGAGGGCCAGGTCAACGGCCGCCAGTGCGTCAACGTAGAAGCCAGTGACGTGGCCGCGCTCGCGCATGGCGCTGTACAGGCGATACCAGAGGTATTCAACGTCGAAGGGGTCCTTTCCCAGCAGTAGGGGCGCGCACAGTTCCTCCACGATGGCAGCGGTAGCGCGGGGCGCGACGGGGGCCTGACCTTCTCCCCAGCCGACCAAACCGTCGTCGGATTCCAGACGCACCAGGCAGGTCTCGTGATTGCGGGAGTAAATCGACGTCCAGGCATCGGCGGCAATTGTATAGTCGCCATAGGCCTCGACCTGGTCGCTGGCCGCCGCTGAACTGTCACTGGAAGGGGGTATTTTGATGGCGAAGGATTTTATCGAGGAAATGCGCATTGTTATCTCCACTGGTGGTTTGGCACAGCCGCACCGATTTGCCGATGGAAAGAGATTCCG
>JAPPKT010000278.1 GCA_028819675.1 Caldilineaceae bacterium
CCGACCGCCCAGAAAAGCAGGGGTTAGGGGCTTGGGGCCAGGGGTTAGTGACGGCGCTTATTCTGGTGGGAACTGGAATGGGAATTGAGTGTGGCTTGGGGGCTTCCAGAGGCATAAGAGAGTTCGCCCCAGTATAGGGATGCACCCGAATAGACTTGGTAAATTGGTGCAGGGCAGGGTTCACCTGTACCGTTCAAGGGTCAGGCGATTTGGGGGGAACAAAGCCTTGTCCACCTTCCAAAGGGTTGAACCAGGCGAGCCGGTCGCCAAAAGCGACGACTTCGCCGAACACGAGCACTGCCGGCGCGTGAATCTCAGCAATTTCCATGGCTCGGGCCAGTCCGGCCACTGTTGAGCGAGCCACTTTTTGATGTATTGTCGATGCACTTGCAATTGCGGCGGCCGGGGATTCGGGATCGCGGCCGTGCTCGACCAGAGCTTCACAGATTTTCTCTGCGGACCGAACAGCCATCAAGACGACAAGGGTGGGCACTCTCGCCATCAGCGACCAGTCGACATGTGACCCTTCTTTTGTGGGATCCTCGTAGCCGGCAACAACCGTAAAGGCGCTCGCCCGACCGCGATGGGTGACCGGGATGCCAGCGTAGGCGGGCGCGGCAGTTGCGGAGCTTATGCCGGGCACAACTTCGTAGTCAAGTCCGGCTGCGGCAAGCGCCAGGCACTCCTCGCCCCCGCGGCCAAAGACAAAGCCGTCGCCCCCTTTCAAACGCACGACCTGGAGACCTGCGCGGACACGCGCCAGCAGCAAGGCGTTGATGGCGTCCTGGGTCATCGCCCGGGCCGCATAGCCCTGCTTGCCGGCGAAGATTTTCTCGGCCTGGGGACGGACTTCATGCAAGAGCTCCTGGGCGATCAGCCTGTCGTAGATAACGACGTCGGCGGCACGCAGCAGAGCGAGGCCGCGCACGCTGATCAGGTCGGCACGCCCGGGCCCCGCGCCAACAATGTAGGCTTTGCCCTTCATGGGGTGTGCGCCTTCCTGACGGGAGGGTGCTGAACGACGAGTTCAGGTTTCCCCAGCGGCAGTGGTTTCATGGCTCATGTTCCAGAAGTGCGGCGATGCGGTCACGGGCGGAGGTGGCCTTGCGGGGCTGTGCTGAGTAGGTGCTGACGGAGACGATCAGATCGTCGTGACGAGTGACTGCGGGCGAATGAAAGTTGCCTTCGGCCGGTGCGTCGGCCACGTTAACCAGAAGCTTCTTCCTGTGCGCGGCCTGCGCGATTGCGCGGTTGACGGTGCGTACGTTGGTGGCGGCAAACACGAGGGCAGCGTCCTCCAGGTCACCGTCTTTGTAGCCGCGACGGATCCACTCGACCTTGCCTGATTCGGCCCAGGCGGCGATCTGCTCTGTTGCGGACGGGCTGACAAGGCGCACGGGCAGTCCAGCGTCCAGCAGTCCTCGCACTTTGCGCTCGCCCACGATACCGCCGCCGACGACCACGGCAGTTCGTCCAGAAAGGTTGGTCACGGTCAGAGGGTATCGCACCACTTTGGCTCTCCTTTGCTCAGGCGTACGAAGGCGGGCGCCGGCCGGGGGAACCCGCCAGGATCGCGTCGACTACTCGCACGGCCTGCACGTTTTCGCGGACATCGTGGACGCGGACGATCTGTGCGCCGCGCTCTACGGCCATAGCGTTGGCCGCAATTGTGGCCGGGAGCCTGTCATCCACCGGGGCGCCGCCTGCCATTTTGCCCAAGAAGCCCTTGCGAGAACAGCCAAAGAGGAGCGGGTAGCCCAGTTCCTGAAACTCATCGAGGCGGGAGATGAGGGAGGCGTGCTGGGCAGGCGTTTTTCCGAAACCGATACCGGGATCAATGATACGGTGCCAGCGGGGAACGCCGTCGAGGCGGGCCCGCTCAAGAGCCGCGGATAGTTCTTTACGTACACCGGCTACTATGTCGATCGATTGTTCGAAAGGGGAGGGCGGGCCGCTTGGCGCGTCTGCGGTCGAAGGGCCGGTGCGGAGGGGCGCACGATTGTCCATCAAGACAAGTGGCACACGGGTGCGAGCGGCCAGGGCGCCCATCGAGACAGAAGCGCGAGGACTGAGAGGCGGGGGTTGAGATGGATCCTCTCCTGCGCGGCCGGCCAATTGGGTCGATCGCGATCCTGAGACGTCGTTCAGCCAGCTGGCCCCGGCATCAAGAGCCGCCTCGGCGACTTCTGCACGAAAGGTATCGATCGAAAGGGGAACATCTACGGCGCGGCGCAGGGCGCTGATGACGGGTACTACCCGATTGATCTCCTCCTCGACGGGCAGGTAGTCGTGGCCGGGACGAGTTGAGTAGCCGCCCACGTCGAGGATGTCGGCACCGGCGGCAACAAACCGGCTCGCCTGTGCAAGCGCCGCCGCGACCTTGTCAGGCTCCTGGGCAAGTCCGTCGCCGGAGAAGGAGTCCGGCGTGATGTTGAGTATGCCCATTACCTTTGTGCCCTGCCCCCAATGCCACAGTTTTTCGCCTACTGGCATCACCCGGGCTGGTACCGGCATCTGCAGGCGCCGCCAGAGCTCCGACACTGAAATGTTCAGGCGGGGATGGCGCAGTTGCCGGTCCAAGTCCAAGAGAGGAGCCAGCACAAAGTCCCGTTCGGGAATGCCGATGTGGGGGATGGTCAGATCGGGGGTATCGACGAGAGCATCGTCGAAGAAAAGGATATCGAGATCGATGACGCGGGGACCGTAGCGAATCGATTTGATCCTTCCGAGGGCGACTTCGGTCTGCTTGACGGCGCGCAGCAGTTCTGACGGGGTAAGGCGTGTAGAGGCTTTACAGACTGCGTTGAGGAAGAGGGGCTGATCGGTGACCAGGATCGGATCTGTTTCGTAGAGGTGTGACGTCTCCACTATGGTCAGATACGACGACATGGCATCCAGGGCAGCGTGGAGATGGCCGGCCCGGTTTCCGAGGTTGCTGCCCAGGGCGATGAAAGCTGTGTGGGGCATAGATAACCCGGTGACGCAAGTTGCGTGCCAAAATTTGTTGAGCCGGGCCGCCGTCAAACGGGTGGCGTCCGGCCACCTTTCACGGCCCTGGCAGTCATCATTCGCAGGTACGGAACTGGCAGGGCCTCAGGCCGAATTATATACTCTTTGAACCGCGAAAGCAGCATTGATTTCGGGTGGATGCCCTTTCTGAACAGTTCAGGTATAATCGTTATGGGTGCCATTGCTTGTTTGCAGAGCAGTATTGTGACCCTTTTCTTGCCAGAAACGGGGTTTTGTACTGCACTCTCCGCCCACGGCAGTTCGACAATCCCCGCGAATGAAGCCTGTGAAGGCAAGATGACATGGACGAATTGGATTTCGACTATCCGCTTACCGATGAACAGATTTCTGCTTACCGTGGCGACGGATTTGTGAAGCTGCCCAAAGTTCTGTCGGCGGAAGTGTTGGACGTATATGGCGCGGAGTTTACGCGCCTCGTGAAGGCCCTTAACCGGCAGACCCTGGCGCTTGAGGAACGGAACACGTACGGGAAGGCCTTTCTACAGATTCCAAATCTGTGGGAACACAGCGGGATGGTGAAGAGTTTTGTGCTCTGCCGTCGATTGGGCAAGATCGCGGCCGAACTGATGGGCGTTGACGGCGTGCGCATGTACCACGATCAGGCGCTCTACAAGGAGCCTGGGGGAGGATTTACGCCCTGGCACGTCGACCAGTTTTACTGGCCGCTGTCAAACGACAATTCGGTTACGGCCTGGATTCCCTTGCAGGAGGTCCCGTTGGAGATGGGACCTCTTTCGTTCTGCGTGGGGAGCCACAAGCTGTTGAAAAATCGGAATCTATCGATCAGCGACGAGAGTGAACGGCGGATCGGCCGCACCTTGCACGACTATCCGAAAAGCATTGAGCCCTTTGCTTTGGGGGAGGTCAGTTTTCACTCCGGTTGGACATTTCACCGTGCGGGGCCGAACGAAAGCGACAGGATGCGGGCGGTGATGACCATCATCTATATGGAGGACGGGATGCGGGTCGCGCCGCCGAAGAACGAGAGTCAGCAGAGAGATTGGGAGCGCTGGCTGCCCGGCGCCCAGTTAGGCGAAATAATCGACACTCACTTGAATCCAGTTATCTACTCTGCCCGCGATTGACGTTTGCGCTGCGCCCTCTTTTGCCGGGCCGGAGGCATAGTGTGACGCATACCATCCACGGACTGAGGGCAGCAGGTGGGCGTTGTTGGGTGAATCGAAGAGATACTCAGGAGCAGGTCTGAATGAAAGGTGTAGCCAAACTAAGACCTGGCGTGGGCCAGGTGGGTCTGCTGGACGCTCCCGAGCCGACGGCAATCCCGGGCCATGTCGTTATCGAAGTGACGGCTGCCGGGCTTTGCGGGACTGACGTACATATCTATCACGACGAGTACCCGTGTCGGCCACCGGTGATCCTCGGCCACGAAGTTGCGGGAAAGATCGTTGATGTTGGCA
>JAPPKT010000175.1 GCA_028819675.1 Caldilineaceae bacterium
GGCGCGCCCCCCCCCCCCACAACGTGGGGCGCACTCCCCCCCCCCCCCCCCAAAAACTCGGGGGCGGGGGGGGGGGGGCCTGGGGTTTTGGGGCCCAGAGACGGCGCTTGTTCTGGCGGAAACTGGAATGGTAACTGACCGTGGCTTGGGTGCCTCCAGAGGTATAGGAAAGTTCGCCCCATATTGGGAGACGCCCGTTGAAATTGGCGTTTTGACATGCATTAGATGTAGTGCTATAGTGCCGCCCAATCGCATCGCCAAGCAGCTTGACCCTGACCCATTTGCCACTTTCAAACACAGATTTCAGCACCTATTGCGCGTTAGGTTTCTGTTGATCTGTACCGCAACGGTACAGTTCGAACATATTGGAAACAGTCTTTCCCTTTTCTCATTTAACAGCACTTTCAAGGAGGAGACGTAGATGTTGTCGACACGCAAGATCCCCAAGAAGTGGGTCATTCTGATGGCGTTGATGGCGATGGTCCTTGCCGTCTCGGCCTGCGCAGCGCCGGCAGCGGCGCCGGCGGCCGATTCGGGAGAGATGGCCGCTGACAGCGGTGACGAGATGATGGAAGAGAAGCACTTCCGCGCGACGATTCCGTTCTTCGCGCAGGACTGGTCGCCGCTGCGGGGCGGCGGCTGGAATATGCATTACCTGGCGTTCTGGAATGCCGGGCCGATGTACATTGACGAGCATGGGGAACTGCATCCTTACGTCTTCAACGAGTGGACGCCCAACGAAGACATGACACAGTGGACCTTCAAGATCGACCCGGACGCGGTCTATTCGGACGGCAGTGCGATCACGGCGCAGGATGTTGTGGCAACGTGGAATCTGATTGCCCACCCAGCCACTACGCACCAACGCGTTACGTTGTTCCTTACGGGCGTAGTTGGCTTTGAGGACGTGTTCAACGGTGAAGCGATGACGATGCCGGGTGTAGTCGCACTGGACGACAGCACGGTGCAGGTAACGCTAGAGGGTTCCGACCCGCTGTTCCACAAGAAGATTGCGACCAACCTGATTGGCCCGGTCAAGGCTTCAGTGGCTATCGGTGAAGACGGATTCGAGGTGGCGGAATGGTGGCACCCGAAGAACAACCCCGTGACGAGCGGACCTCTCATGCCGGATACGATGGACTTGAACAGAGGCGTTGTCTCCTTTGTCAAGAATCCCAACTTCTGGGTCGCGGAGCCGAAGCTGGACCGCTTAACGGT
Source organism: Caldilineaceae bacterium (assembly GCA_028819675.1). Next base: position 1,219 of record JAPPKT010000175.1, read on the forward strand.
TACGTCGATTGAGGATACGACGATCGTTACGACGATGCTGGCCAATGGCGAGCTGGACCAGGGTTGGCCACCCAATGACGCCACGTCACAGGCGCTGCTGGGAGAGGACTTCTTCGAATGCGGGCTGGCGCCCGGCATTGGCGGTTTCTTCCTGAACCCGACGATCGAGCCCACCAGCGACATCAACTTCCGCAAGGCCTTGATTCTGGCGGTGGACAGAGAGCAGATCTTCAATCTGTCCAGCCCTGACGGCCGCGGATGGGTTCCGACGGGCGAGCCTTTGCGGGCACTACCAGGACAGGATCCGGAATTTGTCCCGCATCCCTACGACCCTGAAGCTGCCAAAGAGGCGATGGCCGCCTCCGCCTATGCGGATGTGGCGGATGTGCCGAAGATGATCATGGCCGGCGTAAGCAGCCCGGGCACTGAGGTGCTGGCGCAGTACATGGCCGAGCAGTGGCGGCAATTGTTTGGCATCGAGGCGATCGAGATGAGCCCGCAGTTTGACAGCTGGGAAGGCCCGGGCGCGCCGGCGCTGTTCCGTGACGGCGCGGGGGTACGCGTTCCCGATGCGGCGCTGATGCTACTAGGTTCACTGCACTCTTCGTCCAACCTGGCCCGCAACATCATGGGCGGCTATCACGACCCCGAGGTGGACGCGCTGATCGAAGAGGCTGTCACCAAAGGCGCCAATGATCCGGACCGCATCGCGCTGGCGCAGCAGGCCCAGCGCCTGTACCACGACCAGTGGATGGTGATTCCGATCGGTACTGGCTGCGGCGGCTCGGCCAAGGGCAATGTGATGCCTTGGGTGAAGGGAACGCGCCGCAACGCGGATGCGCAGTTCCTGGAGACTTGGACGATCGACATCGTGCATGATGAATAGAAGATTACCGTCGCGCAGGTTGCGGCGATAAGCCGGCAAAGGCGTCAAGAAGGAATTGGCGCCTTTGCTCGCGTTGTTTTTCAGAGGTGCACTTCTTCACACAATACGCGCAGTTGCCCTGGGAAGGTTTTCGGATTCCGGACCAGGGTAGTCGACTACGAGGAAGCAGGAAAAGCCATGGGTCAATACATCCTGAAGCGCATTGTATATTGGATTCCGGCTCTGATCCTGTTGGCGCTGTCCGTCTATGCGATGGCCTTTTTTGGCGCCGGCGATCCGATCAAGCTGATGTTCCTGCGCGAAGAGGGTGATGTGACTTATGATGCCCAGCGTCTGGACGCCATCCGCCGTGAGAAGGGACTGGACCGGCCGTTCCTGGTGCAGTTCGGGGAGTACACCTGGCATCTGGTGCAGGGCGACCTGGGAATGTCGGTGATTTCAGGTCGTTCGGTCAATGACATGGTGGGCGCCACGGCGCCTGTTTCGTTCCAGATCGGGATCGCCACGGTGATCCTAGTCTCGATTATCGGAATCCCCTTAGGTATAATAGCCGGGCTCAACCACAACAATTGGATAGACAACTCGATACTCGGCTCCGCGCTGTTTATCAGCGGTATTCCCAGCTATGTCGTGGGGCCGATGCTCATCGTCTTTATGGTATTGGGGCTGGGCGTCATGAAGACGACACCATATGGATGGGATGGTCTTTTCAGTTCCAAGGCGATCCTGCCCATGTTCGTTATGGTTTTTGGCTCGATTGCAATCATTATCCGTCAGACGCGGTCGGGCGTATTGGAGGTGTTGTCGGAGGACTATGTACGAACGGCGCGGGCGAAAGGTGTACCGGAGTTCATGGTAATCGTCCGCCACATGTTGAGGCCGGTGCTGACGCCGGTTGTCACCGTTCTGGGTCAGATGCTAATCGGTATCGTAAACGGGGCGATTATTGTCGAAAAGATATTTGGCATACCGGGCCTCGGCCGTCTGACGATCGACTTCACTTACGGTGTAGACTATCCTGTCATCGTTGCGATCACACTAATCGGCGCGCTTCTGGTGATGGTATTGAACCTGGCGGTTGATATTACCTATCCGCTTTTGGATCCGCGTGCGGCCCAAGCCATGACCGGCGTAGAGGAATAGACGAACTGAGGAAAGGGTGAACCTATCCCATTGCACTGTGAATCATTTCGCAATGAACAGACAGGCTCTTGACTAAGCATGACGACCCAGGATCTTGCAGTAGCCAGCGAAGTCGATATCGTAGAGGCCAGCCGCACCAACCTGTGGAAGGACGCTGTCGCGCGTCTGGTGGCCAATAAACTTGCGGTCATCGGAATTATACCGATCGTTCTTCTCTTTTTCATCGCCGTGTTCGGGCCTTACCTAACGCCATACGATTTTCTGGCGCAGGATTTTACGGCACGGTTGGCGGCGCCATCGAGTGAACACTGGCTGGGCACGGACGAGCTGGGAAGAGACGTGCTCAGCCGCATTCTTTATGGGGCGCGCACGGCAGTCTCGGTCGGTCTGGTATCGACTGCGATAAGCCTGATCGTTGGCCTGATCATGGGTTCGCTGGCCGGATACCTGGGTGGGCGGGTCGATTTCATGGTGGTATGGCTGACGGATGTGACGCGCTCGATGCCGGCGCTGCTGCTGGCGATCGTGATCAATCTGACGCTCAAGACGCCGCTTGAAGCGTGGATGGAGGAGATGTACCTGGCGACGAAGAACGGATTCTTTCGGCAGACGATGTGGGTGGACCTGGTGCTGGTGTTCGGCGCTCTGGCGCTGATCCAGTGGCCCGGCTACGCCCGCCTGATCCGGGGGCAGATCCTATCGATTCGCAGCCGCAACTATGTGCTGGCGGCGCGCGCCCTGGGCATGCCGACGGGCCGAATCCTCACCCGATATGTGATCCCCAACGCCATGGGGCCGCTGATCGTTGCGGTAAGCGCCGGGCTTGGGGGCGCGATGGTGCTGGAATCGGCCTTCAGTTTTCTGGGCGTCGGTGTACAGTTGCCCATCCCCAGTTGGGGCAAGATGATTAGCGACGGTCTGCGCATGTACCGGACGCATCCCCACCTATTGGCCGGGCCGGCGGTGATGATGGCCATAATCACGGTCTCGTTTGCCTGGCTTGGCGACGGCCTCAACGATGCCCTCAACCCCCGTCAGTGGGGCGGTTAGTACTCCTGGTTGGAGGCTGGCCCGATTTTCAATCTCTGATTACATTGGTGTGACAACAATCATTGGAGACAGCGACGGCAACTATGTCCGTTCTTCTTGACGTGCAGGGTTTACAGACACGATTCAGGGTGCGTAAGGGCTATGT
>JAPPKT010000219.1 GCA_028819675.1 Caldilineaceae bacterium
ACGGCTTCCCCCTGGACATTACCCGCGACATCGCCCAGGAAAACGGCTTCGACGTCGACGAGGACGGCTACCAGGCCGCGCTCGAGCAGCAACGCCGCCAGTCCGGCAGCGACCAGCAGGGCGCCGCCGCCGATGTTTCCGTCTATGTCTCTGCGTTGGAGGAGCTGCGAAGCCGCGATCTGCTCGGCGAAGATGGCGTGCGCCAGCTGATCTACGAAGATGCCGAGGATGCCGGGACAACCGTCATCGGCCTCGTGAAGGACGGCCAGTCCGTCGACCAGGCTCACGCCGGCGACGAGGTCGAACTCATCCTCCCCGAGACGCCCTTCTACGTCGAAAGCGGTGGCCAGGTCAGCGACACCGGGGAAATCGAATACTTCCCCGAGGACATGCAGAGGCCCGTCTGGTCGCTACGAGTCCATTCCATGCGGCGCCCGATTCCCGGCCTGATCGTCCATGTAGGCAAAGTCACGAGCGGCACAATCAAGGTCAATGATCCAGCCTACGCCCTCATCGACACCGAACGCCGCTGGGACATCATGCGCAACCACACCGCCACCCATCTGCTGCACGCCGAGCTACGCGGCCAGCTGGGTGAGCATGTCCGCCAGAGAGGCTCCCTGGTGGCCCCGGACCGGCTGCGCTTCGACTTTTCCCACCCGCAGCCGGTCAGCACAGATCAGCTGCGCGCCATCGAGCAGGCGGCCAACCAGGCCGTGCTCGCCAACCACCCTGTCAAAGATCGCTGGACCGGCTTTGACCGTGCCGTGGCCGAAGGCGCTCTGGCCTTCTTTGAAGAGAAATACGACGACACCGTTCGCGTTATCTCGATCGGCGACGACGAAGCCGTCTCACAGGAGCTGTGCGGCGGCACGCATGTGGGAACCACCGGCGAGATCGGCCCGTTTCTCATTTCAAGTGAAGGCAGCAGCGCCGCCGGTGTGCGCCGCATCGAAGCGGTGACCGGACGCGCCGCCCAGGCCGTCCTCTCCGATCGCCTGGCCGCGCTCGACACGGTCGCCGCCGGGTTGCGCGTTCAGCCGGAGCAAGCGGTGGAGGCAGTGCACCGGCTGCAGGAACAGAACCGGCGCCTGGAACGTGAACTGGAGCAGACGCGCGCTAAGCTCAGTCGCCAGCAGAGCGAGACCCTGTTGGACCACGCCGTGCGCCTGAACGGCCTCGCCGTCCTCGCCGAGCAGGTGGAAGCAAATGACGTCGACGCCCTGCGTCAGATGACAGACTGGTTCCGCGACAGGCTGGGCAGTAGCGTCGTCGTACTCGGCTCCGTCATTAACGAAAAACCGATGCTTGTGGCCGCGGCCACCGACGACGCAATCGCAAAGGGCATCCACGCCGGTAATCTCGTGCGCGACGCGGCCAAAATCGTTGGCGGCGGCGGCGGCGGACGGCCGAACATGGCCCAGGCCGGTGGCCGCCACGCCGACAAACTGCCTGAGGCCCTTGGTCAGGTGGCCGGATGGGTTGAGGCCAATCTTGGCTAGGCGGAGTGCAGGCAGCGACTGCCAACTTCGTATAGCCTGATTCCAGGGCCGGGTCATTCCTGTGGCAGAGATTCTGACCGTAGAACACGACATTCGAATCGAAGTCCTCCGCCAGCAGCTGGCGCGCATAGGCCGCGGCGCGGTGGCCGTCGTCCTGCCCAGCGGCTGCGCGCAGTTGGAGAGCCTGCCGCGCCTGCGCCTGCTCCAACGTCAGTCCCAGCGCCTCGGCCAGGATCTGGCGCTGGTAACCCGCGATCCCACCATTCGCCAGAACGCCAAACGCTTGGGCATCCCCGTATTTGGCAGCGAAGCCGCCGCGCGCTGGCGCCGTTGGGGCACGGGCGCCCCCGCGCCCCAAAGCCAGTCCAACCGGGCCGGCATTTGGCTCCCGGAGCCCCCGAACTGGCGCAAGCGAAGCGGCTCGATCGATCCCAAGCTGCATGCGCGTCCCAGCCTTGACAGAATACGCAGTCGCCGTATTCGTGCGACGAGGCGCTATCAAGCCGCCACCCCACTCTGGCTGCAGCTCGTTGGATACCTGTTTGTGGGCCTCTTCCTGGTCACATTTCTGAGCGGATTCGTATACTACGTGCTGCCCGCGGCTACGGTCACGCTTGTACCTGGTCAGCGTGCTCTTGAAACGACCGTTCTGTTAACAGCCGATCCGCAGCTTGAAGCCTCCGACCTGGAGCAAGGGCTGTTGTCAGCACGCCTGATCGAGACGACGGTTGAAGCAACCGGCACCGTTTCCACGACCGGTGCTGGGTGGTCTGAAGTGGATCTGGCCACAGGAAAGGTGGTCTTTACCAATCAGACCAACGCGACCGTGCGCATCCCGGCCGGTACGATCGTCTCCACCAGCACTGGAGACGACGTCGACTTCCGCATCCTTGAGGATCTTGAGATTCCTGGCCCGTTGGGCACGCAGGCCGAAGTCGAAATCGAAGCGACTGAGCCGGGCATCCTCGGCAATGTACCCAGCAACAGGATCACCACAGTCGCCGGCGGTCTCCGCACCCGTGTCCGCGTAACAAATCCGGAGGCCACCGCAGGTGGTGCCAATGCCCGCGTGCGTCTCGTCACGCAAGAGGACAGGGACAGGCTTCTTGACCAGGTCTACGGCAGTATCCGCGAAGTCGCCCATGAGAGGCTGTCGGTGGAACTGGGCCCGGATGAGTGGATGCCCGAAGATACCGTCCTGACCTGGATTACTGCCCAATTCTTCGACCAGTTCAACGATGAGCCTGCAGACGAGCTCAACCTCACCCTGCGAGTGCTGATCCAGGGAAGCGTGATTAACCGGTCAGAATCCGAAGAGGCCGCCATGGTGGCCCTGCGCAGCGAAGTGCCCGAATGCGGCCAGCTCGTAGCGGAATCCATAAGCTTCACCGTCGAACCCAATACGGTCGTAACCGGCCGTACACTGCGCTACGCCATGACCGCACGCGGAAACTACGTCATCCCTATCGACGTGAGAGCCGTCAGCCGCGCCGTAACCGGTCTGAACACCGAAGACGCAGCCAGCAGACTGCAGGAAGACTGGTTGCTGGCCAGAGCGCCGGAGTTCTACCAGGACCCCGCCTGGTTCGCCACGCTCCCCCAGATCGCCAGTCGCATCCAGGTACGCGTCGAACTGAGCGAGGCTGCGCGCAGCGGGCAGTAGTCTCCCTTTACCGATGACCCAACCCACCCCTCTTGGGAATTCAAAGCCCCCGGGCAAGATCATCGCCCTGGACGTGGGCGATGCCCGTATCGGCGTCGCCGCCTGCGATCCACTGCGCCTGACTGTGCGCCCACTCCATACGCTGCAACGCCGTAACCGCCGCGCCGACTTCGACGCCCTCGCCAAAATCTGCGCAGAAGAGGAGGCCGTCCTGATCGTCTGCGGGCTGCCCTGCAACATGGATGGCAGCGAAGGCTCGCAAGCGCGCAAGGTCCGCAACTGGGCAGCCCGCTTCACGCGCGCCCTGCGTAACATCCGTGGCACGGAGGTACCCCTGGTATTCTGGGATGAACGCCTCAGCAGCTTTGCCGCAGACGAGTGGATCGCCGCAGAAGGGTCACACTCGGCCGGGCAGGACGCTGTCGCCGCTGCTGTGATTCTACGCAGCTATCTGGATGTTCAGAGGACCCGTTGATAGATCAAACGCACCTGTCAGGCGCGATGACTGAAACTGCAGTGGCTTTGCGGTAACTGTAATCTGAGGCGGTACGAGGCCGGCGATGTGATGTACGAAATATACCGTGAGGCCTGCGAAAAGGAGTTTGAGCTCGTACTGGAGCAAAGCGGTCGGCTGCTCAAGAAAAAGCTTCGGCCCTACTTTGCCAGTAACCGGCAGGCGGATCGACTCACTCTTAATGATATTTTTCGCCATGCCGCCAGGCACAGTCTGATCAGCGGCGACGCATGTGAACGCTGGCTCGAATACCGTGCACTTCGAAACGAGACCGCACACGAATATGGCGAACAATTCGCTGAAAGAACGCTGGATATACTGCCGCAATTTGTCGCTGACGCTGAGGAGTTGGTCAATGTGATCGAGGAGGACCGCGATGGCTGACCGGCTGCACCTGAAACTGAGGCATCGCCGCATGCTCGAAGACATCCTGGGCGCCCACGTGCCCGATGTCGAGGTATGGGCTTACGGCAGTCGCATCAGCGGGCATAGCCACGACGGCAGCGATTTGGACCTGGTCTTGCGCAGCCCCGAACTGAAAGAAATCCCGCTCGGTCAGCTTGTTGACTTGGAAGAGGCCCTGCGCGAATCAACTAGCCCTTTTCTCATCGAAGCCCGGGATTGGGCGCGCTTGCCCAATAGCTTTCATCGCGAAATCACTCGCGACTTTGTTGTGCTGGTGGGCCCGACCTGAAGGTCATACCTCAACGCAGGTTACGGATAAATACCCCGATACTTCACCGCATCCACAATCCGCTGGATC
>JAPPKT010000289.1 GCA_028819675.1 Caldilineaceae bacterium
AAAGAGTTGCGCGGCGCTACGGGAGCCGGCATTCTCGACTGCAAAACAGCGCTGAACGAAAATAATGGCGATTTTGACAAAGCCGTGGAATATCTGCGCGAGAAGGGGCTGGCGGCCGCGGCCAAGAAGGCCGACCGCGATGCCCATGAAGGTATCATCGGTACCTATGTCCACCACGGCAGCAAGGTCGCCGCAATGGTCGAGCTCAACTGCGAGACCGATTTCGTAGCCCGCACCGAGCAGTTTCAGGAGCTGGCGCGAGATCTCGCGATGCACATTGTGGCGTCCAATCCCGAATACGTGGCCCGGGAAGAGGTTCCTGCTGACGTTATGGAAAGGGAGATAGCCATCTACAAAGCCCAGGCGCAGGGAACCGGCAAGCCCGAAAACATCCTTGAGCGCATCGCCCAAGGCAAGCTGGAAAAATGGTACGGCGATGTCTGCCTGATGGAACAGGAGTACTTCAAGGACTCTGACAAAAACGTCAAGGACGTTCTCGTCGAAAACATCGCCAGCCTTGGCGAAAATATCCAGATTCGTCGTTTCAGCCGCCTGCAGATCGGCTGACCGCCTCGTAAGTCCAGCCCAGCCTTCTTTGGGCTGGGCTTTTTTGCGTCATCGCCGGCGCCCTGCCAGGAGGAGGCGCCCAATCACAGGAGTAGCTGTAATGGATGGTCTCAGATACCGCCGGGTTCTACTCAAAATGGGAGGCGAGGCGCTGGCAGGCGAAGGCGGCTTCGGCATCGACCCCAGACGGGCCGAAGAAGCTGCCCAGAAGATCCTGGCGATCGTTAACCTGGGGGCAGAGGTGGCCCTGGTTATCGGCGGCGGCAACATGTGGCGGGGTAAGGAGGACGGCCTCGATCATGGCATGGAGCGGGTGACCGCCGACCACATTGGCATGCTGGGGACGGTGATGAACGCGCTCGCGCTGCAGGACGCCCTCGAGCGCGCCGGCCTGCCCACCCGTGTCATGACAGGCATCGAAATACGGGCCGTGGCCGAACCCTACATTCAGCGCCGGGCCATTCGCCATCTGGAAAAGGGCCGCGTTGTCATCTTCGGCGCCGGCACTGGCAATCCCTACTTCACCACCGATACGGCGGCCAGCCTGCGTGCCATGGAGATCGACGCCGAAATCCTGATCAAAGCGACAAAGGTGGACGCAGTCTACGACAAAGACCCGAAGCAAAACAGTGATGCCCGCCGCTTCAAACAGCTCTCCTATATCGACGCCCTCAACATGCGTATCGGCGTAATGGACAGTACCGCGATCGCCATGTGCATGGACAACAACCTGCCCATCTCGGTGGTCAACGTCTGGACCGAAGACGCTCTTGTGAAGGTCGTCAAGGGTGAGCCCGTCGGCACCGTCTTCTCCGGCTAGGCCGCAGCCTGACATCGTTGGCGCCCACGGGGTAACTTACATCGTTTTTCGTTTGTTCTGCACCTCTGCTAAAATATCAAGATAACTAAAGAACTGAGGAAGTGAAAGTACTCTATCCAGAAATTCCGATTGAGCCGTTCCTTCGTATCTTGAATTTCCGGCGATAGCCCGCGAGCTCAGCTTCAGCCGACGACCCACCCCCTGGCGAAATGGGCCATGTCGCCAATGCCAACCGGAAGTGCCCAATTGGCCTCAGGACTGCGAACAAGCCCCTCGCGCCGCTGACGTGGAAGGAGTGCCGTTGTGATTGAAGAGATTTTGGATGAAACACGCGATCGCATGAACAAGGCGATCAACAGTTTACAGTCAGACCTGATGGCAATCCGCACAGGTCGGGCCAGCCCCGCGCTTGTTGAGCGCCTCAGCGTCGACTATCACGGCGTCCCTACCCCACTAATGCAGATCGCATCGATCTCTGTCCCGGAGGCGCAAACTCTCCAGATTCGCCCCTATACACCAACCGACATCGGGGCGATCGAGCGGGCGATCGCCATGTCCGATATTGGCCTGACACCCAGCAACGATGGCAAGCAGATCCACCTGACAATTCCGCCGCTGACCGAAGAGCGCCGCCGCGACCTGACAAAACAGGTAGGCCGGCGCGCCGAGGAAGCCCGCGTTGCAATTCGCAACATCAGGCGGGATGCGATCAAAGATATGCGCTCCTTTGAGGACGAGAGCCTGATCACCGAGGATGATCTGCGTGACGGCCAGGACCAGGCGCAGGAGGTCACCAACGACTTCGTGGCCAACGTGGACGAAATTGCACGCGACAAAGAAACAGAAATCATGACCATCTGACCGACAAGGAGTCAGTGTTCCATTGAGCAGTCCCGATGTAGTTCGGCAGAGCCCGGATAACCTGATCGAAGACGCTTTCCCTCCTCTCGCCAGGGTGCCCTACCATGTAGGGATTATCATGGACGGGAATGGCCGCTGGGCAAAGGAAAGAGGCCTGATTCGTTTTATCGGCCATCGCGCCGGCGTCGATAACATTCAACCGGTCCTCGAGGCCTCTGTTGAATTCGGTATCAAAGTCCTGACCATCTACGCCTTTTCCACCGAAAACTGGTCCCGTCCCATCGAAGAGGTGTCGGGGCTTATGCGCCTGCTGGGAACCACGTTGCGCAACCGGCTGCAGGAGCTCCACGAAAATGGTGTGCAGATCCGCCATAGCGGACGCCTGGATGGTATCAGCGAAGAGCTTCAGAAACAGATTCTGCACGCACTCGATTACACCAAACACAACAACAGAATCATTCTGAATGTGGCCTTCAATTACGGCGGGCGCGGGGAGATCATCGACGCCACCCGCCGGATCATCCGCGATGGAATCGACCCCGATTCTCTGAGCGAAGAGACCTTCAGCCGCTACCTGTACACAAACGGCCTGCCGGATCCGGATCTGATCATCCGCACCGGCGGAGATTGGCGGATGAGCAACTTCCTCATCTGGCAGTCAGTCTATGCCGAGTACTATTCAACCCCGACATACTGGCCGACTTTCGACAAGGCGGAGTTATACAAAGCGCTGCTCGAGTTCAATCGTCGCGACCGCCGTTTCGGCGGCGTGCCCGATGCGGAATAGACTCTTCCGCCCTGCAGAACGTCCCAATCCCCTTCTCCCCCCTGAGCACTGTAGTCCTGTAGTCGGACATCGATAACGGTGAAACGACGAGTCATCGCCGGCCTGATTGCGCTGGTTCCGGTCCTGCTTGCGCTCTGGTACGGCGGTCTGTGGTGGGTCCTTCTGCTCACCTTTTTCACATCGCTGGGGGCATATGAATACTATGTCCTGATCGAGAGGAGCGGCTACAGGCCGGCCCGTTGGTACGGCTTTGCCTGGACGCTGGCGCTGATGTTCTCCTTTTGGTCGCTCGTCCCTATCGAGCCGCAGCTTGTCCTTACATTCGGTTTCATCATCGTTTTCATCCGCATCCTGCTGTCTCAGCAGGGCTCCCCCCCGCACGAGGGCAGCAACAACCCCGACAGCGCCGACGCAAGCGACCCGCTCCAACCTGAAACAGAGACCGCAGCCCAAGAGCTGGACCACAAGCCATTTCGCAACTGGGCGCTCACCGTTGCCGGCGCCAGTTACATCGGCCTCATGATGGGGCAGGCCCTGGCCCTGCGCCTCCTTCCCAACGGTCTCTACTGGATGCTGCTCGGGCTGGGCATCACGATGGTCAACGACAGCGCCGCCTATTTTGTCGGCGTCACGATGGGCCGCACCCGCATTCTGCCTGCGCTCAGCCCCAAGAAAAGCTGGGAAGGAACGGTCGGCGGCTGGATTGCGGCGACACTTGCCGGCGCCGCCGTTGCCTTCTGGTCACCGCTCGAACTCGCGGTCTGGCTTGGCGCGTTCATAGGGCTGGTGGGCGGAATTCTCGCCCTTTTCGGCGACCTGGCCATCAGCATGCTCAAACGGCAGATCGGCGTCAAGGACAGCGGTGTCTTCCTGCCCGGCCACGGCGGATTCCTCGACCGGCTCGACAGCATCATGTTTGTGCTGCCGTTTGTCTATCAGATGGCCCTGCTTCTCGGAGCAGGCTAGCTTCTAGGCAGCCCCGTCCGAGACGCGACCCTCCCACAAGCTGCGCATTTCCGGGCAGCGTTCCAGCAACGGCTCCAACCTGCCGGCATCCTCCACGCGGCCCGACTTGAGCACAACGATCTGGTCTGCCCGCTGCAGCAGAGGCCTTCGATGGGAAACGACCAGATAGGTGGCATCCCGCCTCGCGAAGAGCCGCTCCCACAGCTGCTGCTCGGTCTCCACATCCAGCGCGCTGGACAAGTCGTCGCACACCAGCAGTTCCGCCTGGCGGATGAACATACGCGCCGCCGCGGCCCGCTGTCTCTGGCCGCCCGACAGCCTTACGCCCCGCGGCCCCACTACCGTCTTCAATCCATTTTCAAGCTGCTCAAGATCGGTCTCCAGCGCCGCGGCCCGCACTGCCTGTGTTACCTCCGCATCGTCCGCTTCCAGGCCGAGCA
>JAPPKT010000254.1 GCA_028819675.1 Caldilineaceae bacterium
TGCACCTTGCGCAGCGCGGCCACCGTCAGCCGCAGCGAGGAGATGCCGGCGCCGTTTTGCGCCCGTTCCTGCAGGTAGGCGCGCAGCGCGAACGGCGACGGCGTCAGCGCATGAATACCCAGCAACGCGGCCCACCGCCCCCAGGTTGCCAGCGCGCTGCCGTAGGCGCGGCGCGTGTTGGGCGCGAGCGCTTCCAGCGCGGCCTCGAAGCGGGTCGCCTGCTCGGAGTCGTACGGTCTGGCGAGGCCGAGGGCCGCGTCCTGGATGGCGGCCAGGACGCCCTCGCCTGCGCTCGTTGGTGCGGCCGGTGTCTTGCTCATCGTGTTGTCCTCTGTCTGCAGATCCCTGCGAGAAAGTCCATGGAAAGGTCTATCCTCACAAACACGCGATAATTTGACTTAACGTTGATTTGTATAGACCAGTATACACCACCAATGCAAGGGCGCGAACAGGCCAAACCGCGACAAAAGAGGCGGCTGCGCATCAGTTCAGGCCTGCGCTTCACCGGCCGGCAAGCGCCGCTGCCCGAATCCGGGGCGACGCCGCCAAATGAGGATAAACACCGTGAATTGCGAGGTATCCCAGGTACCCCCATGCGATTTCAGGCGCTCTACGGGCCTCCTGTGGCGTTTCTATTTGGGAGGTTGGGGTGAAGGTAGGTCAAAATGTTGTAGTGTGGAGGTTGGAGGGCTCTTGGAATGACTACACGAAAAATCGCTCTCTCACACCATGCCGGCGCCAAACTGATCCAACCGTCTACTCTTTCACAAGGAAAGCACACAGACACCGTGTCAGCATCCATCTGCAATAGCCGGCTCCCAGGCAGGCACGCCTGCCTGTCGACCCTGTTCTAATCCTTGTCAATCTTACATTGCAGGTGGTACAAGATTTGGGGGCAGGTTACTTGCGCTTAGTGCTGATAAGCGGTTCGGAGCTGCCAATCAGAGACCAGTATACCCCCTCGATTCTAAACATCAGACTTCATAAGCCCAGGTAGCGGATATGACCGAAGAGACGATACGAGCTAGCGAAGAGGAACTCCTCGTCTTCATTAGCAGCCGACAGGACGAGGAAATGAACCGAGCCAGAGCTTTGGCCACCGAAACTGTGAATAATTACCCAGGGATGCGAGTCTGGGCTTTCGAAGACGCTCCCGCCAGTTCAGAAGGTGCCCGCGAAAGGTACATTAGAAATGCGGAGAAAGCTGATTTCGTGATCTGGCTCATAGGGTCAACGACTTCCACGCCAGTTGTTGAAGAGATAGACGCCTGTCTCAGGTCAGGTCGCAAACTCCTCCCGTTCAAGCTCCCTGCACAACGAAGGGACTGTCAGACTCAGGAGTTAATCAAAAGAGTTCAGGAAATCGTGACCTGGCGCGAGGTAGAGAATGTCGAGACGCTTCCCGAACACATCAAGACGGCCCTAACCGACGAAATGGTTAGGGGAGTGAAAGACCCCGCGCCATTGAATCACGACCTATACCTAAAGCAAGAACAGCGAGGAAGTATCGCCGAAACCAAACGCCTCTGGACCACCTTGGGAGTCCGGGACGATATCGCTCAAAATCTCGCAGATGACCAATCGATCGGACATAAACTGGACCCCCTTGCTACTGGAGTTCTACAGGTAGTAGCCGCCCAAGGTTCTGGCAAGACATTGGCGGCGCACAGGTTGTACCAACATGCGATCGAAAAAAGGCTAGAAAGCCACTTTGAGCCCCTTCCAGTGTTCTTGAACGCACGACATATCCAAGGGGAATTGAAGGACGACATCGAGAAAGCCGTAGGGGAGCAAGGATCCGTGTACACACAACGGATTTTGGTCATCATTGACGGCCTTGATGAGACTGGCAGGCACGAAGCCAACCAAATACTTGGCAAAGTCGAATCATATACGAACGCGAACCAGAATGTTGCCGCGGTAGTGATGTCTAGGTCGCTACCGGGACTGAAGTCTCTAGACGGGGCGATAGCCTTGCCCGGTTGCAGCGACGAGGAATTTCTCTCGATAGCATCACGAGTAGCAGGGCGGTCTGTTCATATCGGCGAGGTCCCTTATCGAGTAGCCGAGACACAGATTCCGCTCTTCGCCGTGATAATAGGCGCACACTTTAGAGACTCTAGGAACCCAATGGGAACTTCACTGAGTCAAATGATCAGCCAATTGGTTCAACGGATATTGGAAGAGTCCGACGATTACCCAGAAGAAAAGGCAGAACCCCTGAAGAAACTCGCAATCGCGTGTACAAATTCTGGTGAGAATGTCAACAAGGCTGAGATAGACCCTAAATCCTCTGTTCACGCTCACCTAGCCGGTTCACGTCTGGTTGTCGAAGAAAATGACAAAATCGACTTTGTACTCGCAATCTTCAGAGAATGGTTCGCGGCCAGAGCGCTCGTGGAGAGAACAATCTTACCGTCTGATGTTGACCTAACTTCTGATAGATGGGTAATCCCTCTAGCCATCGCCATCAATTCGGAAAATGCGAGTCTCAGCTCAGAGATCATGGAGGTTATCTCAACCAAGGACCCAGGAATCTCTGGCTTGGTTCTGGATGAAGTCAAACACAGCTGGTCGATGGAATACCCTCCGGAGCATCCACCGGACGGTACGGCAATAGAGATTGGACACCAGATCCGGCAGGCCATGTCCAACTGGAAAGAGGGGCTGGGTCCACTGATGACCGCAGTTGGGCCAACGTCCCCAGATGGCGACATTTCCACTCTGTCGATCGAAAAGGGAGAGAGAATGGTGACGACCCGGTGGTATCGGGGGGAAGAACAGATGGACTCTGTAGTCGAAATACCTCCGGGATGGGATCCATATTCTTATCACGAATTCATGGACTGGTACCCGTGGCGCAGCACGGTCATCGAACACACCAGGGTCTGGCCGTGGACCATTACTCAAGAGACCTTATCCTCGTCTCTTTCCGAACTATTGAAAACCTACACATTTGCGCTCGACTCGACAATCGGGATTCGGGAATTTGCAGCCGAATTCGCTGAGACTATACCCACCTACCTGTTTTCTGATTCTCGAGCACCTAAGGTTCATGAGCTATCCAACTGGATCGATGAATGGATCACTGAGCCTGGTAGAGGACCGAAAGACTCCATCGGGTTCGGGCAACACAGCTACACGGTCAAAGAGTTGGAACTGATCCGATCCACGCTCCCCGAACTTCCAAGAAGCGACGACGACACCATATCAGATCTTTGGCCGGGGAAAGACAAGACGTGGCCTGCAGGCAGAGGAGGCGTCTTTTGGCATGAGCTTTACACCGATGAACAACTGCTTGACCGTACCAACGCAATTTTTGACGGCGCTCTGAGAATCTACAACAACATCGTCGAGCGGTGGTTCCCGACGTTCAACAGACGGCATCAGATGAGCTACATGCTACCTCTCAGGCTCGAAGGGGTATTGATCCGGAGGCGTGCCTCCGGCCGACGCGAGTGGAACGATGCGGTCATTGATTGGTGGCCTAGACTCGTGAACAGTAACGCTGATTCCGGCGTATCTTTTGAGTTAGGAGCAGAGAACAAGGCTGTTGAGTCAAACACAAGAGAAAAGCGGCAGGCGGCCCAAGACGAATTTTTCTTGCATAGAGGCCAATTCCGCCATACGAGCCAACTCCTGCCCGGCAACGACCCTCGTCCAGCCACAAAACTAGCCCATGACTGGTTGACTACCGACCTTGAAAGTTTACATTGGTTATGAGGAGACATTTATGGGAAAGTACAACCCTGACCCTCGATATGCTCGATTTCTACCAAAGAATTTGAAGCGCTGCCCTACCTAGCTTGAGACCCCTCCGCCACATCTCCTGATTACTTCCATGGTTCAACTACTGGCGATTCCCTTCGCCAGAGGGACGGACTGCGCGTTAATCATGATCTTTTCGACGATCGTGCCGACGCCAATAGCCACCACTACCCCGAGGAAGAATGGTGTGAGGTCGGTCTTCGGGGTTTGTCATCGTGCTGGAATGGGCTGAGTCAATGCACGACCGGGTTTGGATGGAACCACAGGAGACTTCAGAAGGCTACTGGGGGAGTTCGCCTTTCTGAATCGCGGCCTGACGCGCCTCTTCCAGCATGGACTGGATTTCCGCGACCTGGATGCGTGCGCTGATCGTGGGGAAGAGCCGTCCCGAGACCTGATCAAAGCCTTCCCGCATGCTGGCAGGCAGCTCGAACATCAAGGGCGGATTTATGCTGTTGGCGTTTCTCACGGCCTGGTCGCCCTTGGCGGCGATCGGCGACAGGGCACTTCGGTCAACATCGCGATGTGCAGGGATTAACCAGGCATTGCCTTCGTCCTCGCTCACCTGATTGAATTGCAACGCCTGCGCCTCAGCTGACCCCATGAAACGGATGAATGCGCCTGCCTGGGACCGGTTGGGCGCGCTGGCTGGAATAACGTAGCCGACA
>JAPPKT010000447.1 GCA_028819675.1 Caldilineaceae bacterium
TTCTTCTTGACGTGCAGGGTTTACAGACACGATTCAGGGTGCGTAAGGGCTATGTATACGCGGTCAACGGGGTCTCCTTCAGCCTGGAAGAGGGTGAGACGCTAGGAGTTGTCGGCGAAAGCGGCTGCGGTAAGAGCGTGACGATGCTGAGCCTGGTACGGCTGTTGCCGCCTGCGGCCAGCATCGAGAATGGGCAGGTGCTGCTGCGGGGCGAAGATCTGCTGCAGCTTGACCTGCGGCAACTGCGCGACGTGCGCGGGGGCCAGATCGGCATGATCTTTCAGGACCCGATGACTTCGCTCAACCCGTTCATCAACATCGGCACACAGATGGCAGAGCCACTCATCTATCATCGGGGTATGAGCAAGAGCGAGGCGCTCGCCCGCAGCGCGGAACTCCTGGAGATGGTGGGCATACCCGATGGTGAGGCGCGGCTGCGCGAATATCCTCACCAGTTTTCGGGCGGCATGCGCCAGCGGGTCATGATCGCCATGTCGATGTCATGCGAACCGGCGGTCCTGATCGCGGATGAGCCGACGACGGCGCTCGATGTCACGATTCAGGCGCAGATCGTCGAGCTGGTCAAGGAGCTGCGCGACCGGTCGGGCGTGGCAGTGATCTGGATTACGCACGATCTGAGTGTGGTGGCGGGCATTGCAGACAGGGTCATCGTCATGTATGCCGGCTACATTGTCGAGGAGGCGCCGGTTGACGCGCTGTTTGAAGATCCGCGCCATCCTTACACGGTGGGACTGATGGGAGCGTTGCCCAGCCTGGAGGGAGAGACGGGCTCTCGCCTGACGACGATCGGCGGTTCGCCGCCCGACCTGGAGGACCTTCCCGATTTTTGCCCTTTTAACACGCGCTGCCCGTATGCCATTGACCGTTGCCGGACGGAAAATCCGATGCTGGAACTGGTCGCTGACGCCAGTGACAGGGGACATCGGGCAGCCTGTTGGGTTGATATCCGTGACGTGGAAGTCCAGTCAAATGGAGCCGGCGCCAGCAGTTAGGGAGAAGCCGGCAGCGAGTTCTTCGACACCAGATCGCAGGTCTTAACAATGAGCCAAACCGATAGCAGCAACGGCGACGCCCTTGTCCGTGTTGAGAATCTGACAAAGCATTTCTCGGTGCGGATTGGCGCGTACGGCGAGACCAAGGCGACGGTGCATGCGCTGGACGAAGTCTCTTTCGACGTGAAGCGGGGCGAGACGCTGGGGCTGGTGGGTGAATCGGGTTGCGGCAAGTCGACCGCAGGGTTGACGTTACTGCAGTTGCATCGCCCGACTTCGGGGAAGGTCTTCTTCGACGAGAACGAGGTTACCGGGCTTTCGGACAAGGCGTTGCGCCCGCTGCGCAGGCGGATGCAGATCATCTTCCAAGACCCCTATTCGACACTCAGCCCGCGCATGACGATTGGGAACGCGATTGGTGAGCCGCTGTGGCTGCACGAGCTGGCGACGGGCCAGGAGGCACAGGAACGGATCGCCAAGCTGCTTGACGACGTCGGCCTAAACCCGGCCTTCGCGTTTCGCTACCCGCACGAGTTTTCCGGCGGCCAGCGCCAGCGAGTGTGCATTGCGCGAGCCCTGGCATGTGAGCCGGAGTTTATCGTCTGCGACGAACCGATCTCGGCGCTGGACGTTTCGATTCAAGCGCAGATCATCAATCTACTCCAGGACCTGCAGGAAGAGTACAATCTCACCTATCTTTTTATCGCGCACGATCTGGCGGTGGTACGCCATATCAGCGACAGGGTAGCGGTGATGTACCTGGGGCGCGTGGTAGAGATGGCGCCAAAAGAGAAACTGTTTGACAACCCGTTGCATCCCTACACAAACGCGCTGTTGCTGTCCGTGCCGGTGCCCAACCCTCGACAGGAGCGGCAACGCGAACACACTGTCATTCAAGGCAACGTGCCGAGCGCGATCAGCCCACCCAGCGGTTGCCGTTTTCATCCCCGCTGTCCACTTGCCTTTGAGCCGTGCGATCACGAGGTGCCTGAGTGGCGGGAGGTAGAGGCCGGCCACTGGGTGGCATGCCACGCGGTGTGACAGATCAGAGGCTGGCAGCACTCCCATCGCCACTGGCAACCAGACCTCGCAAAACATGACTGCTGGCAACGGCAAACAGACTGGAAATCTACGGTTGTTTTTTTCCACTCTTCCCTCACCAAACTGAGCAGGCTGGCAGATGAATAAAGTTCTTGCGGGCGCCTATCAGATTCTGGCTGAGTCGCCAGACCCGGAGACGGTGTATACCGGGTCGCCTTGCCTGGCGCAGTTGCCGTCGGGCCGGCTGATTGCCAGTTTTGAGTGGTTCCGCCCACAGCCGCTGGTTGAGAAGATCCCCGATCAACTCGAGATTCTGGTGAGTGACGACGACGGCGCAAGCTGGCGCAAGACGGCTGTGCTGGACATCATCTGGCCATCGCTGTTTGCCGTGGAAGGGACTCTGTACTGTATCGGGAACGCCAGGCTGAGCCGGGAGATCGTCATTGCCCGGTCGGAGGACGGAGGCGAGAGTTGGAGCGATCTGTCGCAGCTGTTTGGCGGACGTCATCACAACGCGCCGACCAGCGTTCTTTTCCGCAATGGGCAAGTATACCGAGCGTTCGAGACCTGCCCTGTCGGAGACGACGCCGTTGGCAGGAGCCAGTGGGAGTCGCTGGTGGTTGCGGGCGACCTATCGTGTGACCTGCTCGATCCTTTGGCGTGGCGGATGTCCAACAAGGTGCCCTTTCCAGGTGTACCGGATGTGCTCAGCCAGCGGCGCTATGATGCGAGTGCGGCGGACAAGGTGGTGGAGGACTGCTTCATCGAGGGCAACGTCATCGAAGTGCGCGGGGAGATGCGGGTACTGCTGCGCACGATTATTGACGGGCATACAACGGGGGGCATGGCCTCGGTTTGCAGGCTGGAGGACGACGGGGAGAAGCTGGAATACCGCTTTGTGCAGTTCTATCCGATGCCGGGCGCGCAGTGTAAGTTTCACATTGTTTATGACGAGGAGAGTGACCTATTCTGGACGACGGTGTGCCTCCCAACCGACACGTGGCAGGCGCGCGAGCCGCTGCGCGCGGTTGGGTTCGCAAGCCCGCCGGGCAACGAACGGCGCATCCTGATGTTGATGTACAGCCTG
The DNA here is from genome assembly GCA_028819675.1 of Caldilineaceae bacterium. The sequence goes on from JAPPKT010000447.1 coordinate 3,142, forward strand.
GACGCATTGAACTGGTTCCAGGCGGGCTGTGTGGCGATGAGTAGTAGCATTTTTGAAGCATTCAGCTATGCTTCGCAGCTTATCCGGGACGAGGACCTGCTGGTAATCTCGCGCACTTCGCAGGGCGGGTTCAACCAGCATGATACGAACCTGGTGACATTGCACCGCATCGAGAAGTTCAGAGAGCTGGCTCTCGATTTGAAACCGACCTACAGCAGGGGTCCGCGGCCGCACTAAAGGGATCACACTGAGAAAGAGGGAGGAAGAAAATGAAACTGGGCACATTCATGATGCCGCTTCATCCGCCGGAAAAGGACTACACGCTGGGATTTGAAGAGGATATCGAGTTTGTCGTGCGTGCGGACGAGTTGGGCTTTACGGAGGCCTGGATCGGTCAGCACCACACGCTGGCGTGGGAACCGATCCCGTCGAACGATGTCTTTATCGCAAACGTGCTGCCGCGTACAAAGAACATCCGGCTCGGCAGCGGCGTCTCGATTTTGCCGCAGCATCACCCGGTCAATGTCGCGGTGCGATTGGCCTATTTGGACCATCTTTCACGCGGACGCATCAACGCGGGTTTCGGTCAAGGGGGTGTGCCGACCGACTGGGGGCTATTCGACCTGCCTGATCCGGGTACGCAGGGGCTTATGACGGTCGAGAGCATCGACATGATTCTCAAGCTATGGCAGACCGATCCGCCCTTTGATTTCAAGGGCGACTTCTACCATATCAAGCTCGAAGGTGGAAACCCTGAGCTTGGAATCGGCGTGATGTTGCAGCCGTACCAGAAGCCACATCCGCCAGTCGGGATGAGCATTATTCGCGGCCGGTCACGCGCCGCTAACATGGCGGGCGAGCGGGGCTACATTCCCATCAGCACGAACGTGGTTCCCGGCTCGACACTCGCCGAACACTGGCAGACCTACTGCCAAGGCGCCGCAAATGCCGGCCGGCCGGAGCCGGACCGCGAGATCTGGCGTGTGTCGCGCAGTATCTTCATTGACGAGACTACTGAAGCTGCCTGGGAACGGGCCAGCACCGGCGCGCTGGCAGGATCCATGGCTTATCTGCGCTGGCTGATCGGATCGGCAAACATGGTCGAAGTTCTGAAGGACGACCCGGAGATGTCTGACGATGATGTCACGGTAGAGTATATGCTGAAGAAGCTGTGCATTATCGGCGACAAGGAGGAGTGCTTGCGCCGGCTGCATGAGCTGTATGAAGAGACGGGCGGCTGGGGCACGTTGCTCATGATCGCGCACGACTGGGACGACAAGGAGAGGTGGCTGG
>JAPPKT010000228.1 GCA_028819675.1 Caldilineaceae bacterium
GCCATGCCCGTCGACATCGTTCTCCTGGGTCTCCATGGTGCCATGGTCGCCGAGGGCTACGATGACTGCGAGACCGACATCATCGATCGCGTCCGTCAAATCGTCGGCCCAGACGTAAAGATCGGGGTCGAGCTCGATCTCCACTGCGACGTCACCCAGGACATGATCGACACCGCCGACGCCATCGTTCTCTACAAAGAGTACCCCCATACCGATGTCGCCGCCCGCGCATCCGACCTCTTCAACATCATCGCCGATGCCGCCGAAGGCAAGACCAATCCCACAATGGCCCTCTTCGACTGCCGCATGATCGGCCTCTATCTTACGCCCTACGAACCTCTGCGCAGCTTTGTCGATGAGTTACTCGAAATGGAAGGCAAGGACGGCATCCTCTCCATCTCGCTTGTCCACTGCTTCCCCTGGGGAGACGTCCCCACCTGCGGCGCCCAGGCCTTGGCCATCACCGACGGCGACCCCGAACAGGCAGCACGTGTGGCTGAAGAGATCGGGCGCAGGTTCCATGGCATGCGCCGTGAGCTTGACCAAACCCCCTACTCAATCGACGAAGCATTGGAGCAGGCTCTGGCCGATCCAACCGGCCCCGTCGTGATCGCCGACCGCGCCGACAACGCCGGCGGCGGCGCCGCCAGCGACTCCACATTCATGCTCAAGGCCATGCTCGACAGGGGAATCGACAACGCCGGCATCGCCACCATGTGGGATCCAATCGCCGTCCAGGTCGCCATGTCCGGCGGCGTCGGATCGACCCTCGATTTGCGACTGGGCGGCAAAATGGGCCCCATGTCCGGCGACCCCCTCGATCTGACCGTCAAAGTGACCGCCATCGCCGAAGACATGGTCCAGGAATGGCCGCAGCAGGGCGACCCTATGCGCATCCCCTGCGGAGATTCCGTTTGCCTCAACTGCAACGGCATCGACATCATCGTCAGCAGCAAGCGTGGCCAGCCCATGAGCCCGGATGTCTTCACCAACCTCGGCGTCGACGTGACGAAAAAGCATATCCTGGTCGTGAAGTCTTCCCAACACTTCTATGCCGGTTTCTCACCGATCGCTTCCCAGATTATCTACATGGCCGCGCCCGGCGCCGTCGCGCCGCGCTACACCGAGATCCCATTCAAGCGCGTTGACCTCCACAAGTACCCCTGGGTCGAAGACCCGTTTGCCTGAGGCCGCGTTCCTTCCGCTACAGCAACTGGAAGAGATTTGGTCGAACAAGATATGGCCGAAGTGAGCTACGCAAGAGAGTCCCTGGTCGCGGCCCTCCGCGATCGGGGTATCTCCTATCTTGCCCCCAGCGACGCAGTCGCTAGCGAAGTTCTCGAATCGCACGAGCAGCTCATTTGCGCGCTGCTGCACCAGAACGATTCAAGGTTGCGCCTCGCGATCATACCGCTCCTCCTCCGTCATCCAGGAATCTCGGTCTCTGTCCCCGATCTGGCTGCCAGCCTTGACGATGTAGCCTCGCTCGACCTGCAAACTCTTTATATGGCCGCCGTCTACCTGCAGCGGAACTGGCGGTCTCGTCTGAGCATCTACCTCGACGATATGACTCTGTTACCCGACCTGTTTTCTCACCATATGGGTCTGCCTCTGCCCGAGGAACGATTTGGTAAGACCGGGCTGGTTGAACTGGCTGACGCGTGGCAAGCGCGTTCCCAGTACCCTTTCGAACGGTTGCAAGCAGTTAACAACACGTTTGAACTGTTTATAGGGCAGCTAAAGCTGGAGAAAGCGACCCAATCGAATGCGCCAAAGATGTGATCGCGAGGGCATAGAACGATTCCTTCAAAGCCTGGGGCGTCGATTCACAAGACCTGGACGACTATACCTGGTAGGTGGAACGACGTTGGTCTATGAAGGACTCCGCCAGCAGACTCTTGACATCGACATCAGCTTCGAAGTTGATGACCGGGATCACAGCGCGTTTGTCGAAGCAGTACGCGACTTGAAAGAACGACTCTCACTGAATATCGAAGAAGCCTCCCCCGCCGATTTCATCCCGCTCCCGTTGGGCTACCGTGAGCGAAGCCCCTTCATTGGCCGTTACGGACAGCTGGAGGTCTTCCACTTCGACCTCTACAGCACCGCTCTCAGCAAGATCGAACGGGGCACGGAGGGTGACCTTGATGATGTACTCTCGTTACTACGAAACGGGCGTATAGAATTCACCGTCCTGGCAGGTTACTTCGAGGAGATAATGGTCCGCTATGCAACTGATAGTATCAAACAGGATCCCGTAGAATATCGGAGGAAATTTGATATCCTGACAGATATGTGGCTAACCGGTTCTTCTCCAGGATAGCACAAATCTATTCCATCGAGCCGTCGGTACTGGAGTCCATAGGCAAGTCCCGCAGAGGCCGCGGACGAAACGGCCGTTCCTCCAACGCCTGTTCGTCCAGGTCAATCCCTAGACCAGGCCTCTCCGAAAGCGTGATGTAACTGTTCTCAACTTCGAACGACTGAAGCGAAATCTCCCTACCTACATCCTCAAAGTTGACAAAGTACTCCGTGATCAGGAAATTCGGCATCCCCGCCGACGCGTGCAGCGTGGCGGCCAGCCCAACCGTCGTGCTGTTGTAGTTGTGCGGCGACACCGCCACATGATAGGCCTCCGCCATTGCCCCGATCTCTCGTAGCTCAAGGATTCCCCCGCAGTTGCAAACGTCCGGGTTGAGAATATCGGCCGCTCGCCTCTCAAAGACCTCTCGAAACTCGTTCTTTGTATAGAGCTCCTCGCCCGTCACAACCGGCAAACTGATCGAGTGCCGCACCTCTGCCAGCGCGTCCAGGTCTCGCGCCGAAACCGGCTCCTCGAACCAGAAAGGCGCGTACGGCTCCATCGCCTGCGCCGCCCGCACCGCATGCATCGGCGCCAGCCTGCGATGTACCTCGACCAGAATGTCCACGTCAGGCCCCACCGCCTCGCGCACTGCCCGTACCCTCTCGACCGCCTCATCCTCCTGCTTTCGGTCAATGTAGGCCCGCCACCGACCGGGGAATGGATCAAACTTCAGAGCAGTGAACCCTCTTGCAACTACCGACCTGGCCCTTTCCGCCAGCTCTTCCGGGTCCTCTGCCCCGCCCCAGCCATTCGCGTAAACCCGTAACCGCCTTCGAGTTCGACCGCCTAGCAAGTTGTAGACCGGCTGCCCCGCGGCCTTCCCCGCGATATCCCACAGCGCCTGCTCAATACCGCTGATGGCACAAAACAGTTCCACGCTACCTCGCTTGCCCGCAAAGTCCGAGTACGCCGAAAACACAAACTGCTTGATATCAAACGGGTCCCGCCCAATCAGGTACCGCGACAGTTCATCCATCTGACGCTTGATGACCCGGTCCCGGTCAAGCTGAGTATACGCTTCGCCCCAGCCGTGTATCCCTTCGTCTGTCTCAACCTTTACGAACAGCCAGTGCTTCGCCGAACCCGAATCCACCAGGTATGTCTTTACTGAATCAACTCTCATCTTGAGCGCCTTCTTCTTGTACGTGACGGATAGCAGTCGACTCCATTGCCATAGCCCATTCCCCGCAACTCTTTCTCCGTATCGTCGAGCCGCGGCAGCCGTTGCCGGTCAGAGTTTCCGCGCGGCGTCTTCTGCTGGCCCGCGTTTCCAGCAGATTCAGACCTTGGCCCAGCCTTGTAGCCTCAATTGAAACCCGACACTGGAGTAAACGACAGTAACTGAGTCTGGAGCAATTTGCCCCCGCCTTAAAGGCTATACATATTGTAGCAAGAACGATTCCAAGGCGTCGGCGAAGGGGCCGGTCAGGTTGTGCTCATGTACTTCAGCCCGAAAGTCCGCCTGGTCCTCTGCCCCATAAAATCGATACACCTGCCGCGTCATCCTTTCGAGCTCGCTGAATCCGCTCATTGGCCACCACTGGTCCCCTAGGTTGGCCCGCACCAACAGAGGGCGCGGTGCGATCGCCGCATGCATGTGTTGAATATCGCAAACATTCAGTATGCCGAAAGGAAATGGCGACGAGTCGGCGTTGGCGAAATACGACGCCATTTCAACCATATGAATCTCAAACGTGGTAGCCGCGCACAACGGTGCCGCCGCACAAAAGCGTTCATCCAGCGCCGCCACCAGCCACGTGTCCATGCCTCCTTGGCAAAGCCCGGAAATAGCCACCCTGTTCTCGTCGACGTCGGCACGCGCCCGCAGGTATTCTCCGGCCCGCATCGTCTCTGCCGCCCGCAGGCCCAGCTGGCTCACTCCCAGCACGTCGCCCATGCCCATCAGCAGCGACATTCCCATATCAGCCTTGTCCTTCATTGGCGAAGTCTCACCAAAAGGCGCGTGGTCCAGGACCAGCACCACGTATCCCTGCTCTGCCATCCGCACCCCGAAGGCCTGGTACGCGGGCTTCCACTTGTCCT
>JAPPKT010000629.1 GCA_028819675.1 Caldilineaceae bacterium
CGCGCTGCCGTAGGCGCGGCGCGTGTTGGGCGCCAGCGCTTCCAGCGCGGCCTCGAAGCGCGTCGCCTGTTCGGAGTCGTACGGTCTGTAGAGCCCGAGCGCGGCGTTCTGGATGGCGACCAGGACAGCCTCACCCGAGCTCGTCGGCGCCTCGCTCATCGTCCTGTCCTCTCCTTGTAAATCTCCGCAAGAAAGCCCATAAAAAGGTCTGCCATCATAAAAGCGCGATAATTTCGTTTAACGTCGTTTTATATGGACCAGTATACACTGGAAAACAGCGCTGTCAACAGCCGCCTCTTCCCCAATCATAACGTAGTTCAAAAAGGACGAGCCGCATCCTCGAGCAGCTGCACAGTGCGCTTTCCCCACTCCGTCCCGTGCGCCTTCCACGTCCCCCGGGACAATAGGAGGTTCCTGCAAAGAGCCCGTTCCTGTATCATATGTGTGACCGGGGAAAGCTGAATCTGTTGGCGTCAGCCTCCCGCTTCATTCGTTTCACGAGAAACTGGGACTCTCTGGTTGCCGAAGCCCAGGCATCCAAAAGGCAGGACGCGCCTGGCTATCGTCACAAGAGGACATGTGCCCATATCCACAGTTATACCCCAGGAGTGAACTTTGACAGACCGCCTTTTCAGAAACGCTGATTTGAGCGATGTCCTGGCTGGACAGGAGCAAAAAATGGCCGTTGAAATCGGCTCGCTGAGTGAGGCGCGCGTTCTGAAAACGTCTCCGGAAATACTCTGCGATTACTTCGTGGAGAAGTACAGGGTCGAACCACTCGTTATGGACGAGTCGGGAATCCAGGTCGACTACTGCGACACGCAGATCGACGTTAGCCGGAGAGTCGAATATGCCGTATTCGGCCAAGGTGGGCCCACCCACGTGACCGGCACCAGGATCACCTTCTTCGTGCCGTTCTCAGGCGACCCGGAGCTATTCAAGTACAGGCCGTCCACTTTCAGCCTCAGTCATCTACAAGGGGTCGTCCGCGGCAACGAGTTGGAGTTCGTCTACGATCGGACAGCCCAGGAGGCGCCCAACATAAGAAGCGAATTCGAACGAGAACTGCAAAGCGTACAGATGCACCTCTCCCGGATTGATGATCAAGTAGAACAGTTCAACTCAACTATCCGGCCCAAGGTGAGCCAGCAAATCGGAGCGCGGCGGGAGAAGCTGCTTCAGGACCGCGGGATCATCGAAGGTCTGGGGTTTCCGCTCAGACGCCGATCAGGCGTGCCTGCGACCTATGCTTCGCCCGAGGTAAAGCGACGCATCGTACCTCAACTTCCTCCGTTCTCAACAAAGCCCTATCGGCCGGAACCCACCCTGGCTATGGACGAGTACGAGCACATCCTGTCGGTCATTTCAAATATGGTCATGGTTATGGAGCGCAGCCCGAGCGCATTCAGGACAATGGGGGAGGAAGCCCTTCGGCAGCACTTCCTGGTGCAACTGAATGGACAGTACGAAGGGCAGGCCACAGGAGAGACTTTCAACTACGAGGGAAAGACCGATGTTCTGATACGAGCAGAGGGGAAGAACCTCTTCATCGCCGAGTGTAAATTCTGGACGGGTCCGGCCGGCCTCAGCGAGGCGCTCGACCAGCTGCTGGCCTATACAAGCTGGAGGGACACCAAAGCGGCCCTCCTGGTTTTCAATCGCGAAACGACTATGTCCACGGTTCTCCGGAGAATTCCGCAAGCAGTTCAGGAGCATGCCAACTACAAGACCGACCTTGAGTATGATTCGGAGTCCGGTTTCCGTTACGTTTTCAGCCACCGCGATGATCCCGACAGAGAACTCACTGTAACTGTTTTGGCCTTCGATGTACCAGCCTGAGTTTGATCGACAAGCTGCGAGTCACTAAAGAGGCTGCACGGACCGTCGATCCTGCACCCACAGAATTCTTACACTCAAAGCTGGTGTGAGCAGGCGGACGCTTCGGATCGCAAGGTGCTGCAGGTACCCTCAGGCGATTTCAGACGCTCTACGGGCTTCCTGTGCGGGAAAGTTTGTTCTGATCAGGCTGAAAACAGGCTAAAGCGCCGGAATTGGGCATTTTGACCCGATCCGGCGTGCCTGTTGTGTTTAGGGATGTTAGGTGATGTATTGTGATTTATAGAAAGGTATATAAGTTGGTCTTTAAATGACTACACGAAAAAATTCCTCCGAGCGATTCCAACCACAACTGGAAACCGGTCGAAACCGTCCATCCCTGTGTTCGCCGGCAGGTATGATCTCGACCGCCGCCAAGGCCGTCACCCGATCATCCAGGCGCCGAAGCGCCTTGGCGAGAATAATCAGATCAGTGGACAGGGCTTGCACCTTGTCGTTCAAACCTTCAATCGTAACCTCCCCCTGAGCGAATAACAGGGTCGGTGCGATGAGAGCCGGCAACGCGATAAGAATCAGAGCGCGTTCTATCGTAAGACATTCCCTCTCTCCCCATATGCACGGGACAATACTCGGGTACGGGTATCGGGTCCGAACTGGTGATGATTCCGGGCGGATAAAGCACCTCCCGCCTGGCGTTGCACTTGCTGCAGTATTCAACCTCGCTGTAGCCGCCCGATTCGTGACGGTCCGTTCGTAAAACCTCCCAGCTGTGTCTGCGACTGCGGTCTCGTACTTTCATCTTTCTGACATCCCTGTGTACTCCCTGTAAACGCATTTAAGTCGGCCTGTTGTCAACTGCCTGCAGCTGGAAACCGAGCAAGGCTGCGGCTTCGCGGCGAATATATATATATCTCCTCGGTGATGGCCGCGGCGGGCCTGGCACCGCTTTTTGGCATATGCCTTATCCCTCGGCCGCCATCCAGTCGCTGCTGCCGCGGGATTCGCAGCCTTGCCAGCCTTCGATCACCTGGAGCGGCCTTTCATCAGAGAACAGCTCCCGCTCGAGGTCTCCGACGCGGAGATCAATGTCATCTATCGCACCCCACAATTCGTCCTGCTGATCCGCGTCTTCAATGCCGGTTATGCATTCGCCCAGGTGAGTGACGAGACGCCCGTCGTTGTCGGCTTCCCGGGCGTTGACGTTAACGACGGCGAGACAGAATAGGATCAATACAATTGTGATGAGGATCAGGGCGTTAAGGTTGATGCGCTTCACGACCGGTGTGTCCTTGTTTCGCTAGGTTTTGGCTGGTGAATGGTGTCCCGAAGAACACCAATGGCATAGCCGGTCACACAGCCTGCCGCATATTCACTCGCAGACCGATAGCCGGCAACCACATCGGACTGCACCTCCTCAAATGGATCGCAACCAAAAAATGGAGATGGCAGCCCCTAACCCGCAGCCAGAAACAGATCGATCCGTTGCGCAAACGCCTCATCCGTCTGGTACCGGATCCGCCACTGACTCAGGGTGCTGCGCGGCACGCCCGTCCTCTCCGACACCCGCTGGCTATCGTTTATCTCGCTCAAAAGCTGTAAGGCCTCCGCCTTCTGTCTGTCGCTGTACATGCGCCGCCTCAACTTGGGCGGAAACTTTAATCTGCGTTCACTCATGGCCTTCCCCACTGCATCAGTAGCAAGCTGCATCTGCCCCCTTCGACCACGACGCAGCCCTTTCCCCGTTCCGGGCCGCCCTGCCCTGACGGCGCGAACGTTGTCGATGACGCTGCCGTAAACATGATCCACAAACGCGTCCGTCTCCATTCATAGACCGCGAATCTTACAGTATACAGCGCCAAAATGACATACGTATGTAAACCTCTACTTTTTTTGTGCCAGTATTGTGTCAATTTTTCCCGGATGGTAGAATAAGGACCGTCTGGATCATACACGGTCCAAATCAGGACCCGGATCCAGCCCCCGAACCAGGGGCGCACCGTCATACCAGGTAAGGAGACAAAGATGAAGCCCACCGACGAGCTGATACAGGAGAATGAAGCGCTGCGGGACGGCCTTGCCCGGTCGAGCGACCGCCTCTCCCGGTTGAGCAGTGCCAGTCTGCGTATCAACGAAAGCCTCGACTTCGACGCCGTCCTCCAAAGCGTCCTCGACTCCGCCTGCTCGCTCACCGGCGCCGGATATGGCGTGCTCACCCTCCTCGACGAAACGGGTCAGGCCGATGACTTTCTCTCCTCCGGCTTTACTGCCCAGGAAGCCCAGGGCCTGTGGGACCTGCCCGGCCATATGAAACTCTTCGAACACGTCGGCAATATCCCGGAACCGATTCACCTTCCCGACCTCATCAGCCACATCAGGGCCTTCAACCTTCCCGAACCGCCCTTGCCCGGCGACGCGACTGGTCCAGTTCCCTTCCTGGCGGCGCCCATCCTCCACGGAGGCGAACGCGTCGGCAATATCTTTCTCGCCGAAATAGGGACCGGTCAGGAGTTCACCGCCGAAGATGAAGAGACCCTGGTCATGTTTGCATGCCAGGCCGCGCTCGTCATCGC
>JAPPKT010000327.1 GCA_028819675.1 Caldilineaceae bacterium
CGATCGCGTGGAGAAGATGTGTCTTCCCCAAACCGACACCTCCATAGACAAAGAGCGGGTTGAAGCGATGACCGGGCTGTTCCACGATGGACTGGGCTGCGGCGTGGGCCAGGCGGTTGTGGTTTCCGACTACGAATGAGTCGAAGGTATAGCGGGGGTTGAACACGCCGCTTTGAAGGGGCGCGTCTGACCGGGTTGCAGCAGCCGCAGCGGGCGTCTGAACGATGTCGCGGTGGCGCGGCGGGGCGGTCGGCGTACGGCTTGCGGGAGGAGCGGCAGGGTCGACTTCGGCTGGCTTGGTTTCGGGCGCCGCGAGCGGAATATTCGCATACAAGGGCGCCGACTCCGGTGAATCCGGCTGCTTCTGCGGTTGGGGGCGTACCTCGAAGAAGACCTGCACTGAACGACCGGTCAACTGGTTCAGAATGTATTTGATCTTCCTGCGCAGACGGTTCTGCAGCCAGTCTCGAGCCCAGGCATGGGGCGCGCCGACGATGAATTCGCCTTCTGCGTAGCCAATGATCGAGGTATCGCGCACCCAGGTTTCAAAGGTGGTTGCAGGCATCTGCAGCGCGAGTTCGTGCAGCGTTTTCTGCCAGATATCATTGGGATCCAGATCGTCAGCAGCCGCTTGGGGCTGATTGCCATCGGAGGCGGCCTCCGTCCGTGTTTCGGATCGCTCTGCCGTCTCCTGATCTCCCGGCGGGGTTTCCTTTGACCGGGACGACGCCGAAGAAGTCTGGCCGCGCTCGTACAGTGGATTGCCACTGCGATGTGATGGGGATACGGATTGCCAGTCTGTATTCAAGACAACTCCTTTTCACTTTCCTGTTCTGCAATCAAGACGAAGCGCAAGGGATTTTTGTTCGCGCAGACACAGAAAAACAGGCGAAAGGGAGGGCGAGGGAAAGACGAAATGACAAGCAATTCAACCTGGCTGCCGATGGGGACAACCGCAAGACAGACACCAACCTGTCCGGCTGGCTCCCGGACCGCTGGAGTCTGCGTCATTCGAACGCCTGTAATGCCTTTTCGCTACACTTGTATGAATAAGTAGTGTATCAAATCCGGCAGTGGCAGACAATCGCATAGAGGATGAAGGGCTCGCCCAATCTGCCCGTGAAACATTGTTGTGGCGCTTGACTGTTACTATATATAGTGCTAGACAGGAAGATTTTTCAATATAGGCGAATTTCTGCGACATAGACGGGTTCAATACGTTTTGAATTTACGAGGCGAGTAGAGAAACCAGATTCGGTTTGTAGACGAACAGTAGAGTTATCCGCAACATTGCAAAGGTTATCCCGAATTGCCGAAAGTTATCCCCATGATTTTCCCCAATTCTCAGGCTCCGGCGGCATAGGATATGGCCCAGTATTTCAATTTCAGGGTTGAGTCGGCGGAAGGATATTGGGGCCGCGCAGGTTTTCTGCGCAAATGGTGGCGTATTTACGCTGACGATTCGCGCTGGGCGCCGCCGGCGTGGCACCGGTTGCGGCAGGCAGTGGTGTCGAAGCAGTTCGCCCACCTGGAACGCAGCCGGCCCCAATATGTGGTGGTTGAAGCTCTCCCGCGGCGCCAGCAGGCGAATGTCAGCAATCAATCGTTCCCGAACATCAACCAAGGCTTAATGATGGAGGAACCGGTTGCGGCCGCGGTTGTTTTGATCGACCCGCGCCGTACGGACAGCACAGCGCATCTGGCCATGCTGCACGCCGCCAACAACCGCGAGAGCCTGGAGCGTCTTTTGTACGCGGTGCAGGAACAGGTCGGGCATGAAGGGATTCGCCGGTTGATCCTGCCGGTTGGGCTGTCTCCCTACCTGGGCACCGGTCTGCTCCAGGATCATTTCCACCGCGAGCCGCCATTACACGCGCCCTATGCCCCGCCCTATGTGCCGGAGCTGTTTTCGACGGTCTGCCGGCCGTTGGGACGCAGTCTGCTTTACACGATGAAAGCGGGTGCACACAGGGATAGGCCGGCGGCGGTTGCTGGCCCGGCGGTTATACATCCCCTGGACCCGAACCGGCTGGCAGCTGACCTGCTGCCGCTGTTCACACAGTCGGTACCTGCGTGGGCAGATTTTCCGCTTCCGGATGGGGCGGAGGCGCAGTTCTTGCTCTGGTGGATCCTGCGCCGTCCGGCACTGACATGGATGGCGGAGGTCGATGGCAAAGCGGTGGGCTTTATACTGGCGCAGCCGGACGGCAGCGGCCCGCTGCGTCGCACTCGCGGCGGACGCTCTCTGCTGGGGCGGCTGCTGTTACATTGCCTGGAACTGCGGCAGCCGCGTTCCGTGCGCATGCTGTTCATGGGGGTGGATCCCGATTACCGGCGGCGGGGTATAGGCAGGCAGTTGTGGCAGCAGATGCTGTCGGCGGGCCCCGCGAACGGCTGGGAGACGGTGACGGTGGGGCCGCTGCCCTCAACGGCCCGGGCCGGGTCGGGCTTCCTTAAAGCGGTGGGGCTTTCGAGCCGGGAAACGTATCTGCTGCACCGCTATGACTTTGACTGAGCCTCTGCCGCCGGTTGGGCCTGGCAGCCTAAGATGCAAGGTGTTGCGGCGCGACCTTTACTCGTAGGCGATCTCGTATGACAGCGGCACGATACTGATCCACGACTTGCCCGCCTTGAGGGGAATCTCGATGCCGTCGGCCGCGAAGAAACGGGGCAACTCCCCACTCCTGTCGTTGCGCCAGGTCCCTTCATAGGCGAAACCGTCGCGGAAGATGATGGCTCTGCCGGCGCCAAAGGGGTTGATAAGAAGGCTCAGGTTGCCGTAGGCGTCTTCGATTATATTCACGGGGGCGTGGGGCATGTACTGAACGATAACGTTTTCGACCGCGATCTGCTGGCCGCTGTTGCTGTCCCGATGGGCGGTGCCCCCCAAGGAGCGCAGATAGCGCCCGCTGCCGGCGTCGTAGCGATAGGCCACCTGGCTGGCGGTGACAGAGGGATAGGGGATCCGGATCGAATTGGCGGATGCGCCGCCTGGAGCCGGGCCGCCAAAGGTAAAACCCTGGATGGAGGGGGCCCGCTCGACGGCCCAATCCGCGAGCCAGAGGCGAAGCATCTCGCTGCTGGTGCGCAGGCGGGTGCGATAGTCGTTGCCAACGGAGCGGGCGTAACGGGTACTCTCCGGATCGTCCAGGTCCAGGTCCAGGTAGGGGAAGAGCTGATTGTTGTTCTTGAGCTGATAGCGGACACCGTCACTGGCCCCGGAGCAGAACACGCCCGCGTCATAGAGCGCGCCCAGAAAGTAGTTGAACAGGCGAGCGCTGCGCACGGGCCCGATCTCCTCGCTGTCGGCGCCGTAGTAGACCGCGCTGAACCGTGTCAGGCTGAGCCCTTCCATCAGAAATTCATACATCACATCGGCTTGGCCGATGCCGAATTGCGGACGGGCGGCGATGTCGTTGTTGACGCAGACGATGACCGGACGCAACCCATAGCGTGCGGGGTCCAAGGGCTGGCCCGTGAGAGGATTGATACTGCCGGGGGAGCCGAATCCCCCCGGGGCGGGCAGGCTGAGATCGACCTCGTCGAGATTGGGCGCGTCGATTGTGGCGGTCGGCGTGGGCGTCGGCGGGGCCTGGGCGACCGGAAGGTTCGAAGCCGGTAGATTGCTCTGGGCGAAGTCGGCGCTGATCCAGCTTTCTCGATTCTCTCCGGCCGGGCAGCAGATCTTCAGCCAGTTGCCGGCCTCGTTGCGGCCTGAAATGCGGAAGCGCTGCCCTGCCACGACCTGGCCGACGATGCCGTAGACGGTACCCGGGCCGGCGCGCAGGTTCAGTGTCTCGGTGAGTACGACGGCCTCGGGGTAGGCCGGTGTGGGCGTGTTCGTCGGGGCGGGGATGGGTGTGTGGGTTGGCGTGGATTGGGGCGCGGGCGTAAAGGTGGCGACCACCTGCAAGGTTTGAGCGGCGACGGGTTCGGTGGCGACCGCTTCGACACCGACATTGGGGCCGCCGCCGGGATTCCACCCGAGCAGGGAGGCGATAGACAGAGATTGGCCAAACAGGAGCAGGCTGCCGATATAAGCGACAACTGCGATGATTGCCAGTGCGGCCGCGGCGATCGCAAGCCGTAGCCAGTTCCCCGACAGTGGTGGACGAGGATCTCGAGCCATAACGATTTTCCTCTGCGGATTTCCTCAGGCGCGCCGCGCGCCCTTCTGCAAATGAATCATATCGGCTGTATGGGGCTGCGTCAATTCGCGGGTATACGGGGGTGCATCCCAAAATGGGGGTGAGCTCTCGCAATCCTCTGGCAGAGCCCTGACCAAGAACTGTCCGCTCCGATCTGCGGCAGAGGAACGGGTAACTCTCTCCTCTTCACTCTCTACTCGCATTTGGGCGGTCGGGCCTATTCGGCCCTCCCTT
>JAPPKT010000508.1 GCA_028819675.1 Caldilineaceae bacterium
ACAGGTGACAAGGAGGCGGTGTTGGGCATGCGGGAATTACAGGGGCGGATGGCGGCCGATCCGACTGACGACAATACCGGCACCACGATACAGCAGGAGATTTCCGATACGGTCCAGGAAGGCGCAACCGCTCATGCCAGTGGGCACAGGGCATACGACGGTTGTGGAGACCTGTGAGAAAAATTCAGAGGAGAATGCACCATGAACCCCGAAGAAGTTTTGTCGCACAAACCTAGAGTATTGACGCAAGTCCAGAGGGAGCACTACTTTGAGCACGGCTTTGTTGGTGTTGAAGATCTGGTGCCTAAAGACACGATTGCCGAACTCGTGCGCGTGACGAATACCTTTGTCGAGGCCAGCCGAAAGGAGACCGAATCAGGGCGTACATTTGATATTGGGCCCGGGCATGGGCCGGACACGCCGGTATTGCGACGCTTGAGACGGCCTGATGAGCAAAGTGATGTTTATTGGCGTTTCGCCAGTGGGCTGATGGCGGACGTGGCACAGGATTTGGCCGGGCCCAATGTCGTGTTTCATCATTCAAAATTGAATTTCAAATGGTTTGATGAATCCGACACGGTTAAATGGCATCAGGATATTCAGTTTTTCCCGCATACCAATTACAACGTCTTTACGATTGGTTGTTATTTGGCTGATACCGACATGACAAACGGGCCACTTGCCGCCTTGCCCGGCAGCCATAACGGTCCGCTTTACAATCAGTATGATGCCCAAGGAAACTGGATGGGCTGTTTGAGCGATGACGATGCGTCGACAATCAACATGGAAGAGGTTGTCTATCTGGCAGGAGCTGCCGGTTCCATTACAGTTCACAATGCCCGAACGCTTCACTTCTCGCCCTCCAGCAAATCACCAGATCCACGCCCGTTGCTGCTCAACTGCTATAGTTCTGCCGACGCCAAAGCCTATACGCCCCACCCCGAGCCCTCATGCCATGCTTACGAAGTCTTGAGAGGCGAGCCGGCTAAGTGGGCACAACACGACCCCCGGCCCTGCCAGATACCGCCGGATTGGTCTGGAGGGTATACCTCGATTTATGCGGCACAGGCCAAAGAAGACTAAGTTTTGACTCTGAAAAGCATCCAGTTGCTTGCTTGCCACGGTCAGTTCCGACCTGTAGAGGTGAAGTGGGCCCCAAGAACTGAACCATGAGCCAGGGTGCAAAGTGGGGCAATTCGCTCAGCCAGGGGAGCACATTCCGATGACCGGACGCGAGCCGATGTCCAGCGTGGACCGGGCCTGGCTGCTGATGGACGATCCTACCAATCCGATGGTGATCAACGGCTTCTGGATTTTCAGGGAGCCGCTGAGCTACGAGCATGTGCTGGCTGTGCTGGAGGAGCGGCTTCTGGTGCAGGAGCGCTTTCGGCAGCGCGTGGTGGAGGATCGGGGGGCCTTCAGAACGCGTTCCTATTGGGAGATCGATCCGGAGTTCGATCTGCGCGCGCACGTGGAGCGCATCGTGTTGCCCGCGCCTGGGGATACGGAAACGCTCAACAGCACCGTAGCTCGACTGCTCACCGTTCCTCTGGACCTGAACCGGCCCCTGTGGACATTTACCCTAATCGATGGCTATAAGGGCGGCAGCGTCTTCTTCGCGCGGGTTCACCACTGTATCGGCGACGGCGCGGCACTTGTACGAGTTCTGTTCGCATTGACGGATGAGGCTGCCGACGGAGAGGATCCCGTGCGGGCCGCGGCCGCGGGTCGTCCTGCGACGCGAGCCGCCGCGCGTCCGGGCACGGCGACGTTGCCGGAAGGCGGCAGTGGGGCCGGAAAAGCGGCGAGTTTGCTGTCGCGAGCGGCAAGGGGCGGACAGCTGGTTGGGAAGTTCGTCGCTGTGCTGGCCAAGCTGGCGTCAATGCGGACCGACGACAAGACGGCTTTCAAAGGTGAAGTGGGGGTCGGAAAAGCGGTCGCGTGGTCCGAGGGCATACCCCTGGATGATGTAAAGTTCGTGAAGAATACGATGGGGGCAACGGTGAACGATGTCCTGGTGGCGGCGATGGCGGGCGCTTTGCGGCGGTATGTCGAAACTCGGGGCGACAATCCAGAGGGTAAGGAGATCCGGGCGATGGTGCCGGTGGACATTCGCGGTCCCGAGGATACGAAACTTACGAACCGATTCGCTCTCGTGTATCTACCGTTGCCGATCGGCGTCGCGGATCCGATTGACCGCCTGTTTGAGACAAAGCGCAACATGGATGCCATAAAACAGTCGCCTGAAGCGCTGGTTACCTACCAGGCCATAGCAGGATTAGGGGTCGTTTCGGACAAGATTGCCAGGGGCGTGCGCGGCTATTATGCCGACAAAGTGAGTGCGGTGCTGACAAATGTGCCGGGGCCGTCGGAGAAACTCTATTTTGCCGGGAAGCTTCTAGACACGATCGTTTTCTGGGTGCCGCAGTCCGGCTCAATTGGCGTGGGAATCAGCATATTCAGTTACGCGGGGCAGGTGAATATCGGACTTATCACCGACAGGGGGCTGGCGCCGGATCCGGACACCATAATTTCTGCATTTCAGGAGGAGTTCGACAGGTTACTGAGCATGGCGCGCCTGCGGGACACTGAGGCGGGCTGAGTGCGGAAAAGGCCCCACCGTAAGGCTTCAACTCCACTTCTGACTCAATATCGTTGACAGTTCAGGAAGACCGCTGAGAATTCAGCAAGAACGGAAGCGCTTCAGGCCTTTTGGGGATGTTTCGCGCCTGGAAATTGTGATAAGCAAAATACATCGATCCGCGAAGTGAGGCGAAGGGGCGCGACGAACAGCGAAGACGTATTAGGTTTGAGGAGTCGGGTGGCAGGTTGTGCCTGTTTGACTGCTTTCTTTCAGCGCTCCTGGAGGGGGGTCCAGCCGCGGCCGGGTGTGTTGGGGCGGGTTGTTTCGTAGCGCTGGCGGAGCTGTCTGAACTGGTCGGCGGAGTGGATTTCGCGGTCGGGGTCGTTGTGGTCGCGGATGACGAAGTCGGCTTCGGGGGGGTAGCAGGCCATGGTTACGGGGTCGCGTTCGGTGGTGTAGGCGGCGGGTTCTTCGTCGATGTTGTTGGGGACGTGGGCGCTCTGGTAGCGGAGGTCGATGCTCCAGCGGACGGTGTCTGTGCGGTTTTCGAAGGAGGCGTGGGGAGTGAGGTTGGTGAGGAGGAGGACGTCGCCGGCCTTCATGGGGACGGGGACGGGTTCGACTGAGGGCAGGTCTTCGTCCGGGACTTCGAGGAAGCCGGCGTGTCCCTCAGTGTAGTGGCGGAGGATGCCGGTCTTGTGCACGGTTGGCATGACGTGGAGGCAGCCGTTTTCAAGGGTGGCGTCGACGAGGGGGACCCAGCAGGTGACGATGAGGTGGCGGTCGCAGTGGGCGAGGAAATAGCCGGAGTCCTGGTGCCAGGGGACTTCGCCGCGGTCCCAGCCGGGGAGCTTGGGGCGGATGCGATAGACGGATGAGCCGATGATGTCAGGTCCGACGAGGCTTTCGATGCAGGAGAGGAGGGCGGGGTGGCGGATGGTCTGCAGCATGGCGGGGCCGTTATAGCCGCCGCCGCCTTTGCCCATCACCTGGCGTGTGATTTCTTCGCCGGCGGCTGGGTTGTCGGCGTGGATGCGGGCGAGGCGGAGGCCGAAGGGCTGGTCGGCGTGGATGTCGGTCAACTCGCCGGCGGCCTGCAGTTCGCGGGCGGCCTGATCGATGATCTCGGTGAGGGCGTCCTGGAGCGGTTTGAGGTCTTCGGGGGTGAAGATACCGGGTTTGAGGAGGTAGCCCTGGCGGTGGAAGTGGGTGAGTTCGTCAGGTGTGAGGCTCATAATTCGTGTCCGGTTTCTTTCTCGCAGTGTAACTGTTAAGTCATGGTTTGCGTGCGAACTCTCTGAATCACGACAGGCGGATAGTCAGGATTTCTGAAGCGGGCTCTTGATGGTACTGGCGAGACCTACGGGGCCTGTTTGGAACTTGCATCGCCTGCCTTTGCGGACGTTTGCTTGCCCTGGCTCATGCCCGGAACCAGCGAAGACTCGGGAATTGGCGGTATGCATTCTTTCGCAGGCGTCCCGGGCGGCTTGGCGGCACACGGGTGGTGGGGGGCAATGAAGGGAGCGTTGCGGGATCCATCCCGCCGCGCAAGGGAGGGCCGCAGGCCCGACCGCCCAAAAGCAAGGAAAGGGTAACACACTTTCTGTGCCGCACCCTGGACCGCGAATTGAAAAAGGCTGCGTATAGATTCTACAATCTTGAATCGTTTTTCTCAAGTAATTCAGCCGCGCAGGGCGCCAACGGTCAGCCCCTGCATAAAGTTGCGCTGCATGGAAGTAAACAGGATGAGGACGGGCAAGGCGGAAAGAAAGGAGCCGGCCATTACGATCCCATACT
>JAPPKT010000592.1:0-27104 GCA_028819675.1 Caldilineaceae bacterium
GCTACGAATCCATGGTCGTTAGAGTGCATTTCTGCACGAATCTGGTTCGTACCCTTATATGGCCCCGAGGGCGAACTGCGCAGCAGCGTCAACTTGCTCAGCGGCATGACGCCGCACGTCGGAAGTGTCCTGTACGAGAAGGATCGCGGCGGTGAAACCGACGAGAAAGAAGGCCTCACGGCGTCTGTACTCGAACTCATACCCTGGGCGATTGGAGCGCCACGGAGAAACCGCCTTCTCCGTCAATTGCCGGAAACACAGTTGCGAATTCCTACCAAAATTAGTAGGGTTCAGGCAGCAGGAGAATGGGCCTGCTCGTCTCATCATTCCGTAGAGAGAACTTGTACATATGCTCAAGCGAATCAGTGGCGTAATCCTCATCGTGATGGCGGTTGCGGTCGCCGTCCAGACCATCGTTGAACCGCTCTATCACACATCCAGCGAAGGGCAACCCTACAGCCCGCTTTGGTCCATCCTGGGCTGGCTGATGATACTGCCTATCGTGCTGGGCGTGATATACGGCTATCACCGCAAGAAAGACGTGGACAGCGAAGGCGGCAACGGCGCGGTCACGCGCGAGTTCCTTGCCGCCAACACGCAGTTCTACGGTTTCCTCTTCGTGGGCATCATTTTCCTTTGGAACTGGTTCAACCAGATCAGTCCCGGATTCACCGCAATAGGCGCCGATACGGTCACCCTGGTGTGGATACTCGTCGATGCCGCGCTGCCGCTGCTTTCGGGAGCGATGGGAATGTTCCTGTTGCGGGCAGACGGCAACGGATAGGACAGCAACTTCAGCGCGCCGCGGCCTCGTCCGGGCCGGATCCGCACGCCACCGGCGACGGCAAGGGCGCGATGAGGGCGTCAATAGTGGCGCTATTGATCGATCCGGGAGCAACCGGGAGGCGTTTCAAGGCCTCAAATCCAGGGGTGCTGGGGGTCCAGCCCTTCGCCGAAAATGCCGCGAGATCGCTCTGCGCACAAGGTTTTTCGCCGCTTCCCGTCGAAGATCGCCCCTCCGGCGGCATCGAAGCTGAATGGGCCATCGGTTATTCGCAGACCACTCCATCGCCGTCGGCGTCCCGCATGTAGCGGTAGGCCGGGTGGCTGCGCGGCACGGGCGCGATCCCGTGCCGGCGCGCTTCGGCGCAGGTGATTCGCCCGTTGCCGTTGTCGTCGTAGAGCTCGAGCGGGTTGCCCTCAGATTCGGAGAGCCGCCTCGCGGGAGGTTCGGTCACCGAAGCGCACTCCCCGACCACCATCTCCGTCGAGGTACAGGCTGAGAGCACGCGCTCCAGCGTATCGGCCTCCCGCCGATCGATCGTCAGCCCGTACTTGCGGCGCACTTCGATCACGCGAGCTGCGAACCAGCATTTGTTTTCCGGGGGGAGCCACTCCGCCGCGTCACGCGCTCGTTTCTGATAGCGATTCACTCGTGGCCCGGCCAGGGTGAGATTGAGCAGGTCCCGCGCGAAACGGCGCCGGGTCCCGGCCGCAGCGGCGCACAACCCGCTGTCATGCGCTTCCGACCTCGCCACCATGTGCTCGATGTCGGTCTCGCTCCTGGATGCGAAGCAGCGTCCGGTATAGGGACCGTAGACTTTGCCGATCTCGGCGACGATCAGCGGCTCAACCGACTGCGGGTAGGAATAGTCGCTGGCACGGTAGGGCGAGCAACGATGCTCCGCCGCTACGGTCAACCCGCGCCAGGTCTCGGCGGATGCGATGCCGGCACAGACCAGGGCCGCGCAAACGAAGACCCTCATAGCATCCGGACCTCCCACTTCACCGCGCCGTCCTCTCCGATGCGCTCCTGATGGGTGATCTTCATGGGTAGCGCCTCCCCGCGCTGATTCTAGGCCTCGCGTCAGAACGCCGCGGCCTTCGTTCGGCCCCGCCCTGGCCGCAACCGGACGGTGAGCTAGAGGCTGGTATTCGGTGCGCGGGGGTTGCTGCATGCTCGATCGATCGCCGCGGGAAGGCCGGTAAAGCCGCCAGGAGTCAGGCCGTTTTCAGGGAAATGCTCTATCATGTCATGTAGTGCAACGTTACGAATACATCCAATGCCGCGTTGATCCCCAACTGCGGCAGCGGCTGGCGCGGCTGCGCGAAGACCGCGACGTCAACGTCTCAGCCTGGCTGCGCCGCGTCATCTCCGAAGCCCTCGATCGCGAGTTCCCTGCCCCCGAACCCATTCCCGGCTGGCATCCCTCCAAGCTCTCAGATGGCTCCTGGGGGGCTATCTTCCGCGGCAAGGCCACTTCCCTGCCCGACAACCTGGTGGGCGTTCCGATCGCCGTCCGTACCAGCGTCGGCAACTCCTGGACCGCCACCGTGCTCGAAGTCCTCGAACGCTCCGAACGTCGCGTCCTGGTCCGCCACTCCGGCAAGCCCTCCAAGCAAAAACGTCCTTGACCCCGGATCAACTCGACGGCGCGGCTCTCAAAAGGGCCAGTCAAGCACTCCCGCCGCTGCCCGAGTTGATCGTGGCGTGTTCCCGGCTCCAGTCTCAGCCGACCCAGGCAGGGATCAGCGCCTTGAAGGCGGAGGTCGCGCACTTTGCGAAGGCCGCCCTACTCCTCTTCCAGGTTGCCGATCCCGGTGACCCATCGCACGGACTGTACGGAGGCTACTCCACCTCGAGGACAGCGACGCCAAAGAGCCCCGGAATTTCCCAGGGCGTTTCCCCCTTGCTACTACCATAGGACTCCCCGAGGGCCGATACCGGAAGTGCGGTCAAGGTCCGGAAACCACATTCCTCCGCGACCGCCCGCATCTCCGAAAGGGAGTACTGCGCCCGCATCGGCTCGCCCCGGCCGGCAACAAAGCTCAGCAGGTTGCGCCGCATGTCGGCATGCGCCTGGTCGCAGGAGGCCCGGTCAAGCAGCCAGTCCAGGGCAAGCTGCGTACCCGCAGCAAGAGTGCCGGACAGCGATTGCAACGTCGCGCGCAGCGTGTTGACATCGATGTAGTAGGCCACGCCGAGCAGCGAGATGCATGTGGGCCGCGTTGTGGAGAACGGAGAGTCTTGCAGCGCCTCTAGCGGTGACATTCGCGAGAGATCCGCTGCAACGAAGTGGTGATTGGAGCCGATGGGGAGGCCTGCTCTTCGGAGGCGCCGCAACTTGCAACGCTGGGTGACGGGATGGTCGACCTCGAAGACCTGGATGCGCTTCATCAGCTCGGGCCTGCGGAAAGCAAAGGAATCCATGCCGGGGCCCAGGATCACATATTGCTGCGCTCCGCGGAGGATCGCCTCTTCAATGGCATCTTCTGCGAAACGGGCCCGCGCCGCAATGCTGGTTGCGACCGGGAGGATCGTGGAGGAGACGGCTCTGGCCAGCAGCCGCTCGAACGGACGTATTCTGAGAGCCAGGCCCAGAACGGGGCCGCACAGTTTCGCCGCGTAGGGATCCTCGAAGAGCGGTGCCGGTGTCCTCAGGTGCCAGGCACGACAGGCGGCGGCCAGGTCCGCAGTGGAAACGCCGTGGGAGGGAAGCGACATGGCTGAAGCGCGCGGGCTCTCTGCGTCAGGCGAAGTCTCCGTGCGGCCTGGAGAGTAATGATAGGGGATTGGATGCATGTGTGGAAAAGCACAGCACCTCCATCCGGGTTTTGCGCTCTAGAGTGTCAATGGGCATCGAAAATGTCAGGATCTGAGCGCGGCGATACCGGTTCGGGCGGATCCTCGTCGCTGTGGCGGAAGAGACGCGGCGGCAACGGTTGATGCGTGCGCGGCCTGACGCCGGCGCTCAGCAAACCTCGAACCTGGGCACGCTGGATATCGCCGCACGAGGGCGTCCACCTTGCGCTGAACTTGGAAAGGAAGTGGGTCTGACAGCCGCGCCCGAGCCATGTGAGCCGACAGGAGAGGGGCACAATCGTTGAGCAACGGTCCCTTGTCCCCCATAAGACAGAAGTGCTCGAACGTAACGTTAGCGCCTCCTTGCTCTGATCCTAGGAAGTGGATGCAGCAATGAGGTAGGTAGTCGCGAGGGCATCGTTCAACCGTTGGGCCACGACGCGAGGCAAGCGTTCGCCCATCGGCTCGATGCGCCGCTGCATCGGGGTGATGCTGGCGATCTCATTCCATTCATAGGGGCAGTTCTCGGGAAGCTGCTTGTCCCAACGGTCCGTGATCTCCCTGTTGATCGATCCGCTGGAGCTGGAGCGGTGAACCTTGTTTTCGAGTACCAAGATGGAGCCGATGGCTTTTTCGCGACCGTACTTCCACGCCTCCGCGAGCAGCTCGTTACGCCGCCTCTTGATGATCCCCTTGTTGTCGCTGAGTACATGGAACAGGTCCCATCGCAACCGCAGGGCCTCATCGCGCCAGAGGCGGATGAGATCCCGCTCGGCGGGGTAGTACTCGATCAGCAACAGCACTTCGATCAGCCAGGTGCACCGGTTCAAGCAATTGATCCACTCGCTGTCGCTGACCTTCTTGATCTCAGCGGCCACGTTGTCCCAATCGATAATGTCCAGGTTGCGCTGACGCAGGGCCACGGCTTGGTGTTGCGCCCAGCTGTACCGGTCACTGGAGTAGTCAAATGTGCCCGTGCAGGGATCCTTGTCAGTCATGCTCTGATTCTAGGACTCGGTTGTGTATTGCCGGTTTCTTGGACTGATCTCTGAGGTCAGGCGGAAGCGTCCTGGTGGGCAGGGGCTGTGAGTTCTTGGATTTGGCTGCTTTCTGGTGTTGTCAAGCGCTTTCCGTGTGATCTTGGGTGTTGCTGGAATCTGTGGAAGTGGCCTTCGGGTTGATGTGTTTTTCAACCTCAACAGGAAGATTTTTCAGGTGCGACTCGGCGTAGCTGAGAGCGTAGTGGTCGTGAGGCTTTCTTTGTTTGCTGGGATTTCCACAGGGGTTGGTCTCTACTACTTGTAGCTTCACTACTTGTGTTTTAACTACTTGTTGGTATCCCGTTTATGCGGGGGATTTCAGGGTGAGGTATCCCGTTTATGCGGGAGACCTGACTCTCCGGGTATCCCGTTTATGCGGGGACTACTTCCCCGATTCACAGCTTGTTGTGGATGAAATTCGGCGGTAAGCTCGGCGAGACCGCTCAGGCGTACGCTCTGAACCCACACGGCGCCGCGGGGCCGGTAAGGGGGGCGTGCTATTTAACGCTTCGGAGGCGCGTAGGCGCGATGACGGGCTTGGACGGCAGGAGCACCAGGACGCCTTTGGCCGTCGAGTAGTTCAGATCCGGCCAGGCAGTCTTGATCTTGCCCAGCTCTCGCAGAACCTTGCGGCGGAAGTTTTGCACGGTCCGCTTGTCGTTCGCCTTGGGCGGGTCCACTCCGAACTGGAGGTACAACTGCCGCCAGGAGAGCCGCAGCGGACTCTGGAGAGAAAAGGTGCGGTAGGTGAGCCACATGTAGAGATCCAGGCCCAGCGAAGAACGCTTGAGGGCCTTGAGAGTATTCATGTCCAGCGGCACGGGATGGCTGATGATCTCGTAGAAGAACTCTTCACTCAGATAGATCTTGCTTTCCCATAGCACTTGCGCGTCAGGGTGCCTGGGATCCCACCAAAGTTCGGTGCGGCTGGCTACGGGCGTGTTGACGGTAGCTTCGCCGCGGTCATCCTCATAGACCAGCTGGACATGAGCGTTGAAAAGCCGTCTCATTTGGTTGCGGAGACGGGTCCGGATACCCCACTTGCCCCCGCTGTCACTGCTCAAGACCCCCAGCTTCCGCATGAACCCCGAGAGCGAAGAACCTAGGACCAGCTCGCGGCTTTGGGTGCGCACGGCCTCCGTACATACCCAGGCCAGGAGTAATCTGGGCAGATTCCCGAAGGGCAACTTTGTCTTGCCACTTGTGAACATGATCAGCGTATACGGGCCATTGACACGTTTGTACTGAAGCCGATCGCCGGGATTGGTGCGAGGCAGGCTGCACAGCGCCATCAGCCGCGCCATGAAACCCATGTCGGGATCCGCTTCGCTGGCCTCGACCAGCTGGTCGACCTGATCGAAGCGAGTGAAGTGATGCAGTGCTTGCGGCACGGCATCGCGGATTTCCTTCAAAGGGTTGATCAGGTCGGAGATGACTTCCCGAACAGGAATCAATTCGCCTCGCTTACGCTCCATGACTCCGGGATCAAAGTCTGTCAGCTATGTGCATCACTAAGGCTCGACCCACATTGCGATCGGACACAAAACTACTCCGTGCGCTCGCTTGGCGCGATCTCGGGCTTGCCGTATTTGGCGAAGAGCATGTTGAAGCTCTCGCCGATGAGCGAGTGCAGCGTAGTGTCCTGCTCCACGGCCAGGATCTTGAGTTGATCTCGGACCGGCTTGGGATAGTGAACAGTAATCGGCTTGGTCCCTGTCCTGCCCGGTTGCTTCTCTGCGCGGGCATTAGCCTTTGTCTTGGGATCAGCGACGGGCTCAGGACCAGGCTTGCGGCGGGCGCCACCTCCGGCGTTAATGAGCGCTGTTGACAAGTCGCTTTTGCTCATTTGCTAGTTCTCCGTTTTGAGACATCGAGAGATAGTTACTAATAGATTTGTATACTTGCCTGCTTTCTCCTGCAGCCTTGCCGGATGGTTGATACTCAAGGGCCGTGAGGCCTTGCATGGCGGCATCACCGAAGGCTGCGCGATGCCCGAGGGTAGGGCTGCAAACAGGCATGCCGAAGTCGGTAAGCGCCTGGCGGGTCTGTTCGGCTCTGCTGCCCCGTGGAGGCACTGCGTTCAAGACGACCAGAGCAGGGGGGGCTCCCGCAAAAGCGATCAGTTCCCGGCTTGTCGGCACCGTTTCCAGATCGTAGATTTGCGGACGACAAGGGATAATCACGAGGTCTGCCCGCCGGGCAGCTTCCAACGCGGCGGTCTCGGAACGAGCCGGAGTGTCGACGATCACGAGATCGACGCCGCGCTCCTCGGCCGCTTGTAAGGCTTTGGCAAGCCTGGGAGCTTGAGCATCGACCACAAGGGGCCTATCGGCCTTCCGCCGATCACTCCACTTGCAAGCGGTTGCTTGCGGGTCAAGATCGATGATCACGGCTGTGCCCCCCGCTTGCTCCGCCGCAACAGCCATCGAAAGGGCCAGGGTGGTCTTCCCGGTACCACCTTTCTGAGCAATGAGAGCAATGGTCTTCATGGATAGAACCCTGAAAGTAGTTTTGTATACATTCAGCCTCGTGGTCTTCTAGCAATCCCTACTCTTAGAATGTCAGATCAAGAATCGAAAAACAAGAGGGCAGGGAAATGTTTTCACCCGATTCATCACGGCCTGCCCCGTACGGAAGCAGGCCGTGCGTCTTGCCGTCCACCGCGGGCGGCGATCCCAAGTGATTGAGCGGCTGCCGCGTCAGGGCTTCGCAGCGCGAGAACGAGACGCGATCGACCAGCGTGACCGCATCAGCATCAGCAGAAAACAACCAGGATTTCAGGTGGTAGACTGATGCTCGTGATACAGCGCAAACCATTTGCGTCAGACGATTTTCATATGACTTCCGATAACTTCCTATGCCTACCAAAAATTTGCGAATCCGCAGTAATTTCCTACTCGATCTGCAAGTCCCGGCATGGCTATCACGTCTGCCGACCATAGTCCGGATCATCCTGTTTGCAGCTATCTTCGGCGCCTCGTCAGTACCCAGCCTGCAGGGTCAATCGGCCGGCCTGAGCGGGGTGGTCACCGACGCGACCGGGGGCGTGGTGCCCGAGGCCGAGATCGCGGTGATGAACGAGGAGACCGGCTTGCAGAGATCGGCCTTGTCCGACGGCGCCGGGCGCTACGCGTTCGCCCAACTCCCACCCGGCACCTACACTCTCGTCGCGGTCAAGGAAGGCTTCGAATCGGTCATCACCGAGGGCGTCATGTTGCTTGTCAACACGAACGTCACCAATGACGTCGTATTCGGCTCGGTGGAAGCAGTTACCGAGACCGTCAGCGTGACCGCTTCCGGGGTGCAGGTGAACACGACGGATGCGTCGGTGGGAAACGCGTTCGGAACGAAGCCGATCAGGCAACTTCCCCTGAACGCGCGAAATCCGGCCGGCCTGCTCTCGCTGCAGGCGGGGGTCACGTTCCTGAGCGCCGACCCGTTGGACGCCCGGAAGTCGGGGGACATCCGGAACGGTTCCGTGAACGGCGCCCAGAGCGATCAGTCAAACGTAACGCTCGACGGAGTTGATGTAAACGACCAGAACGGACGCCTGCCGTTCACGAGCGTGCTTCGCAACACGCTGGACTCGATTCAGGAATTCCGCGTGGTGACGACCACGGCGAACGCCGATCAAGGGCGGTCGGCGGGAGCGCAAGTCTCCCTGGTGACCAAGAGCGGCACGAACGAGATGCACGGGTCGCTCTACGAATTCCACCGCAACACCGCCACGGCGGCGAACGACTTCTTCAACAACCGGGCCGGCGTCGGCCGGGCCAAGCTCATCCGCAACATCTTCGGAGCTTCGGCGGGCGGTCCCATCAAGAAGGACCGCGCGTTCTTCTTCGCCAACTACGAAGGGCGCAGGGACGCCAGCGAGGGCAACGCGGTGCGTAAAGTTCCGGGCGAATCGATGCGCAACGGTTTCCTCCGGTACCGGGGCGCCAGCGGAGCGGTGCAGGAACTCGACCCGGCGTTCATCCGCACCAACATCGATCCGCTGCAGATCGGGCCGAGTCCGAACGCGCTCGAGTATTTCAGGTCATTTCCGGCGCCGAACGACTCCACTGTCGGCGACGGTCTGAACACGGCCGGATACCGGTTTTCGGCCTCGACACCTCTTATCTGGAACACGTTCATCTCAAGGTTGGATTGGAACGTAGACCGGGACGGCGCGCACCGCATGTTCGTGCGCGGCAACTACCAAGACGACAGCATCGGCGGCTTGCCCCAGTTTCCCGGTCAACCCCCGAACCGGACGACGGAAGACAGCAGCCGAGGGTTGGCACTCGGGTACACCGGCTTGTTCGGGAGCAACATCGTCAGCAATTTTCGTTACGGATTCACCGGACAAAGGGTGGACCTGGGAGGAGCTCAGACGGCATCCCGGGTGAGTCTGGGCGACAGCATCATCGATGATCTCACGGGCACGACGACGCCCCAGGAATCGTACTTGCCGACGCACACGGTGGCCGAGGACCTCTCGGTGATGCGCGGCGCGCACTCGCTGCAATTCGGCGCGGTGTTCCGTTCGATTCGGAACCGCCGCTTGAACTACGCCAACAGCTATCATTTCGCGAAACAGGCAGCCTGGGCGTTGCTCGACGGCCCCACAGTGCTCGACGGGCCGCTCGTCGAAGCGCCCGCCAACCCCGGAGTCTACCGGGAGACCATGGCGAGCCTTCTGGGCCTCGTCAACTTTTACGATGCGAACTACAACTACGACCTGGACGGCAACCCGTTGGCGGTGGGAGATCCGGTAAGCCGGACTTTCGGGATGGAAGAGCTGGAACTGTACGCCCAGGACACCTGGCGCATCAAAACGGGCCTGACCGTCACGGCGGGCCTGCGCTGGTCGCTCATGCCGCCGGTGAGGGAGGTGAACGGACTTCAGGTCAGCATCACGCCGTCCATCGACCAGTACATCGCGAACCGTATCGAGTTGGCCGCAAACGGCCGACCCACGCGCGAAGCGGGGGCCATCGGCTTCGTGGGGGCGGACGATCCGCAAGGGGGGCCTCTGTGGGCGACTCACAAGAAGAACTTCTCGCCGCGCCTTGCGGTGGCCTTCTCGCCGCAGGCCCGCGACGGCTTCCTGGGCAAGCTTTTCGGCGGTCCGGGAAAGACATCGATACGGGCGGGCGCCGGGCTCTTCTACAACATCTTCGGGATGAACATGATTCAGATGATCGACCGGAACGCGTTCGGCCTGACGAGCAGAGTAACCAACCAGAGCTTCGGCGTCGCCACTGCGCCGCGTTTTGCCGGGCCGATGGACATCCCCGCCGCAGGGCTTCTCCCTCCGCCGCCGGGGGGGCCCGGCACGCCGAACCCGACCGGTCTGGCTTTCAGCCAGGGGGTTGATTCGAGCGTGCTGCCTCCGTACAGCATCAACCCCACTATTTCTCTGGCGCGGGAGCTGGGCGGCGACTTCCTGGTGGAGGTCGGCTATGTCGGACGGCTCAGCCGCAGGCTGCTCGTCAATGACACCGCCGCGGCGCAATACGTGAACTTCAGGGACCCGGAGTCCGGCCAGTATCTGTTGGATTCGCTGCGGGAGCTCGAGCTCATGATTCGCGACGGCCGGCCCACCTCGTCGGTGCAGCCGGTAGCGTTCTTCGAAAATCTGTACTCGGGGGCCGCCAGCGGCGATCAAACCGCGACGCAGAGCGTCTACGACGCGGTGCGCGCCAGCAGCCCCGACACGGGCACGGCGCTCTACTACATCGACTACGCCTGCACGCCCTTCTGCAGCGATCTCGGGTCGGGAGCGTTCATGAACCCTCAGTTCTGGAGCTTCGACACGCTGCGGTCATTCGGAACGGCGAGCTATCACTCGATGCAGGTCTCACTGCGCAAGGGCTTCTCGAAGGGCTTCCAGTTCGACCTGAACTACACCCTTTCCGAATCCAGGGACCTGGTGTCGGTCGGCCCCCGGCGCGGCCAAGGAGAAAGATTCGGCCAGATTCCAAGCGACACCTACTGGTCCGCGTTCAGCGTCATCAATTCCTGGGACCGGGAAGCGCAGCGGGCAGTTTCGGACTTCGACATGCGCCACCAGATGAACGCCAACTGGGTGGCGGAGTTGCCTTTCGGACGAGGGAAAGCGTATCTCACCGACATGGGGCAGGCGGGGCAGGCACTGCTGGGCGGCTGGCAGGTCAGCGGCCTCTGGCGCTATACGTCGGGCCTTCCGCTCAGCGTACTGAATGGCCTGGCATGGCCGACATGCTATTGCTACCAGCACTTCGCCGATGTCACCGGACCGATACCGGCGCAGACGAACACGACGAACGCGAGGCTGATCGGAGGCGGCAGCGGGCCCAATGTCTTTAGCGATCCGCAGGCAGCCCTGTCATCGTTCCGGCAGGTCGTGGTCGGCGACATCGGACAGCGCAACAACCTGCGCGGCCACGGGATCTTTTCGATTGACCTGGCGATCGGAAAACGATTTCAGATACCCGTCGAAGGGCACACTCTGCAGTTTCGAGCCGAGGCTTTCAACGTGACGAACAGCGTCAGGTTCAACGCCGACGTATGGGAGACGCTGTCGTTTACGTTCCCCGGAAGCTTCGGGAACTACTCCCGGTTGATGATTCCGCCAAGAGTGTTGCAATTCGGCTTGCGCTACGAGTTCTGACCTGAAACATCCCCCGTTTAAGCAGCGTTGACACCAGCCCGAAGGGTTCCTCTTGCAGGATCCACCCCCCGGCGGAGTAACCCCCTGGGAGCGCGCGGGTGCCCTCTGGGCGCCTGCCCGCCTCTCCGCATGACCCCCAGGCCGCCGGATGAAAAGCGAACCGGATGTTTCTTGCTCGAATGATCCGCACCGCGTAGCGGGAAAAGCAGGCTAGCATTTTCAAAGATTTCATAGTTCATGGCCGCAGTGGCGGAAGCAAGCTTGCATGTGGTGCGGAGTCACGGCAGCGAGGGCGTCGGCAAGGCATGTTTCGAGCGCGGCCAGCGAGCGGGCCTTGGCGCTGCGCAGTTGTTGCTTGACCTGCCCCAGCACGCTTCGATGGGGTTGAAGTCGGGCGAGCAGGGTGGCAGATAGAGCAGCTCGGCGGCGTAGAGCGTTTTTTCCGGGCGCAGCCCCATCTCCCGCAACAGATTCCACAACCGACCGATACTCGCTCTGAGTCGCAACTCCTCATGCAGCCGCGACTGCAGTTCGTGCAACGTCAGATCGGGCTGTTCTGCCATCCATTCCCCCACCTGCCGACGGATCTCCCCGTAAATTTGCTGCGCGGTCCTCGCCGGCCTGACGGCGGGCGTGCCCAACTGCCGCTGCGTCGATACGTCGCCGACACCTTCCTGGCCCAACCCACGCTGACGTGGAAACGCTGCGCCAACACCTCCAGGCTTCCTTCTCCCTGCTGATGCGCATCGATGAGTTTGCGACGCAAATCGTCCGAATAGGCTATTGACATCGGCTTCGCGCCGAAGCTTTCGCCAGAGCCATCTTCATTATCGATCGCTGAAAATGCTCTAGCGCCGCAGGCGGTTGATATCGGCGACCTTGCCGCCGCGAAAGATCTGGGCCGGAGCTTCGGGCTCGGGATCGGCAAGGGAGAACTGTTCAAGTTCCCTCTTCAACCGAAACGCCGCCTGCTCGGCCTTGACGGCGGCTTTCAGCGCCGCGACTTTCGCCGGCAGCCGCTGACGCAGACGGAAGGCGATCTCGTCGAGTCCGGCGTGGGCCACAGCGGTGGTGCTCAGTATCTCGAGGCGTTCGTCTTCGCTCATGGGATCCTCTCTCGGGACGGGGTAGAAACGGGGCGGTCCGTGGGGGTTCGTGTGCGTGCTCTCGCGGCCGGGGAATCCAGGTCTCGCCGACCCGCGCGGACGAGCCGGCCGCGCGGAGGACCGCCCCGTGCCTGGCAGTATAGCGCGAGCGGCGCCGGCGGTGAACCGGGCCGCAAAAACTCCGCTGACGGGTCCCGTTCGACCCTTACGGGATGAAGGCGGCAGGGTCTGCTGCGTCAGGACTTGATCCCTTCCGCTTGGTTTGTGATACCACGCCCCCTGCCGCCGAAGGCATCGCAGACTTGCACAACCGCTCGCCGCGGCTTGAAACCAAGGTGAACGTCAATATCGTCCTGTACGTAGCAATCCTTGTCGCCATGCTTGCTCCGCTTCTTGGTTGATTCTTCCGCCCCGAGGAATCCTGCCGGACGCGCCACGCACGCCGGCACAGATCGAGAGCGATCGACCGCTGGGTCCCCGACCTTCTCGACCCCCTGTGAGCCGAGCAGCACCGCGGCTCGACGGGCAGCGGCAGCTGCCGCCCACAGGCTGCTGCAAGAGACGGACGGGAAGGGAAGCTTCCGCGCTGGCTCCGGTTTCGCCGGCACCGTTGGTCGAGCTGGTCCTGAACTCTCTGGCGAGCGAGCACTCGCGCCGCGCCTCTATGGCCGGGCGCTTGAGGACTTCTTCACCGGGTACGCGTCCAACGTCTCCAGAGAGGGCTTTACAAGGGCTGTCCTACAGCGCTACCGCGCCCATCTCTCTGAGCGCAACCTCTCGGCGAGATCTCATCTCTGACTGCAGCCGGAATCCGCGGCGTCCCCGTGCGTGGCCCCAGGTCCCGATATCCCGTAGCCGACGTCCGCCCATGTCGAACGTGATCGCCCCGTGCAGTGGCAGACCGAACGGCTCCTGCGGCGGCCGCGGCCAGCCTGCACCTTTTCCCAGACGCGCCAGCGACTCCGTTTGAACACCGCACAGCCATCCCCGACGTCGCCGCGATGTATTTCCAGTACTTCGGGCGATAGCGATTACGGACGAAAGCCGCAAAAGAGCTACAATCACATCAGCGGCTTGAAACTTCATTGGATAATACGGCCAAGCCGCTCGGGGGGGGGGAATACCTCCTCCTCCCGTCAAATCTTCTCGGGAGCGGCCGCGCGCACAACGACCTGACGACTCGCGGCGCGGGTCGGTTCCATGGGCGTCATCGGGATAACGTCGCTCAGATCGTGACTCTCGACAAAGCCTATCTTTCCGGCCGCGTGGAGCAAGCCCCCCCCAAAAACTCATGCCTCGCGCCGATTTCGGACCCAGGCGGGTGCTGGATTTGTAATTCTGGGGCGGCAAGGGGCGCCCCCGCGCGGGCAAGCGTCAAGACGCATCCACGGCAGCCCAAAGATTACGCAGCTCCGTCGGCGGCATGGCCTGGCGGCTCAAATCCACCGGCGAGCGGCCCTGGTCCTGCTGGCGTGAATTCAGAAAAGCTCCGTCCGGGCGCTCTCCTCCTCGCCAGCGTCGATCTCGGCAGCGTCGGCCCCGGAGATCTGGTCCGCCAGCACCTGGCCATAAGTCGGGAAGCAGGACCGCTCAACCTGCGCGTCCGGCTCCCAGAGCCGGGCGCGAATCAACGCCTTGGCGCAGTGCAGGAACGCCTCCTCGACCGTCACCTTGAGGACCGAAAGCGGCAGCTTGCCCTTGATGGCCAAGGGCCGCATGTGTCCCAGGTCAGTGGAGATATCCGCTCGCCCGTTGACCCGAAGCGTCTCCGTCAGGCCCGGCACGAAGAACACCAGGCCCACGTGCGGACGTTCGACCAGGTTCATCAGCGTGTCCACCTGACGGTTTCCCGGCCGGTCGGGCAGCAGTAGCGTTTTGTCATCCAGCACGTGCGCCAGCGACCCGGGCGGGTCGCCCCGCGGCGAGGCATCCGCCCGTCCGTCGGCGCGGGCGGAACTGATGACGTAGAACGGCGACAGGGCGATGAACTTCCGGCAGTGAACATCCAGGTGGTCCAGCACCTTGAGGCCGGCCCGAGCAGCGGGCGGGCGATAGATCCGACGAAGCTCCCCCAAGGTGTCGATAGCCATCATTACCTCCGTCTCGCCGACGCATGAGCCATACGATTTGAGCTGGCGCGGGGGCTGATTTCCCGCACAAGGCGGCGCTGAGGCTGGCGGGCCGCCGGCACGCGCTCGCCGCCCCGTGATCGCTTCCCGAAATCCCTTCAGGGGCGCTCCGGACCGCTGAGGATGTCAAGATGATTATAAACCCGGCATGGGAAACCGTCTCCTCATCGAAGCACGGAGCAACCGGCAGGCCGCCGCCGCCACAGGCGTATCTGCCGGGGACGCTTTCTCTTCGTGAAGGATCGTAGCATCGGATCCGGCACGCTCTGCGGTGCTTGCTTGAGCAAATGGAACCAGAGACAGCGCAGAGCGCCTTCAGACGCGTTCCGCCCCCCCCCATGCCCCCGAATCCGCCTGAGCGCCGAAAACGCCTTCTGCCCCACGAAGCGCCGCTGTATCGCGGCGAGAGATCCATACACAGGAAGCGCCGTCCTGCAGGGCGGTGAGGATGTCCATCCACGCCAAGCCGGCGCTTCATGGGTGTTCTCCCCGCGCCCGCAGGAGGCGCGTACTCGCGTAATTGTAATGACGTATGTTTCAACCCACGCCCCCCGCAGGGGGCGACTCCGCCAGTGTAGCTGATTGCGGGACAAGGCGCTGCGGTCCAAGCGCGCGAACCTCACGAGCCTGAAAACGGCCCCTGCCGCGTCCGATCCATGATCTGAACCCCATCCGGCAGGTCGGCGTCGTCGAGATGGACCTCGTAATCGGAATAGGCCCGCGCCGGCGGCAAGTCGCCCGCGCTGCGCCCGCCCGGCTCGTACTGCTCTCCCTCGAATACGCGCTGGACCGTGACCCGCTCGAACAGGCGATGCGCCGGCGCGTTTCCCAGTGCGCTTCGGTGCTTGAACACGAACAACCCGCGCGCGGTCATCTCGCCCCGCGACGCCGAACGGTCGTGCTCGAACATCTGCATGAGCGCCAGCCACAGCAGTTCAAGGTCCTCGTCCGTAAACCCCGTGCGAGCTGCGAGACACGCGGACACGAAACCGTGAGCACGGTACAGGCCGTAGGGCACGATGTGCTTGCGGCCTATCTCGCCTTCCTCCTTGTCCACGTCGGCCACGCGGGTAATGGTCTGTTCGAGGGGGAGAATCGGCTCCACGGAACGGGCGAACGTGAACTGCACCGGACCCCGCACCTGGCCGGCATTGGGACCCGTCATCATGACCGCGCCGAACGACCGTATGTCGTAGTACTTCCTGCAAAGCCACGCCTGGAGCGCCCCGATGTCCTCCTGCGAGCGGGTCTTGGCCTTGCTGGTGTCCCAACCCGCGCCGCCTCTGCTGGCGTAATCCGGCTGCTCGTTCGCCTTGGCGGACGGTGGCGCGGGGCGCGCGGTTGCGCCTACAGGCCCGGGCGCCTTGCAGCGTTCGATGAAGCCGCTATCGGCGCGTCAACAGTCAGGCGGCATCGGGCGCGATGCTCCTGCGCTACCGCTGATGCACCAACCGGAACGCTGCTCGCGCCAACGCAGCATAGTTGCGTCCCTGGGATATTTTGGTTTACTCTCCTCTCTTACAGGGAGTTGGGCAAATTGATCGAAATTGCTCGCGACGCACGAGAAAGGAGTGGCGCTGCGTGGCGAGGCCGTTTTCTGCGCATTCCTGTACTTTTTAGTAAAGTTTCAGCATTCCTTTCTGACAGTCTGAGGCGGCTGGCAGCGGCCTCGAACGAGTCGGGAATGCGGACCACGGTTGCAGGGCGCCTTTGGGCAACTGCCGGGCTCCTGTCCCGCCGCCCGAGGAAAACCCCGCCAGCCACCAGTCGGACACCAGAGAGAAGTGTCATGTGGAAACAAGAACCCAAAGCAACCCCGCCCATCATCACCACGCAACCGTCCGACCCCGCCAACTCCGCTGCCGACCAGACGGCCCCTGCCGCAGGATGCTCTGGGACGGCATCGTCACGGATCGTCGAGGGCGTCACGCTCCAGGGGGAAATCAGTAGCAGCGAGGATCTGTATGTCGACGGCGATCTCGAAGGAACCGTCGAGTTGCCGGACCACACCCTGCTCGTCGGTCCGAACGGCCACGTACGCGCCGAGGTAACCGCTCACTCGATCATCCTCCGGGGTACCCTGGAAGGGAAGGCGCATGCCCGCGAAAGGATGGAGCTCCGCAAGGGCGGATCGCTGACCGGCGAGTTGGAGACGAAAAAGATCGTCATCGAAGACGGCGGCATGTTTCGAGGCAGCGTCAAAATGCTGCAACCCGAAGCGGAAGAAAAAAAACCTGCACCGCCGCCAGCAGACGACCCTCCGGCCGCAGACGCCTCCGGGGACACCCGTCCCGGAGCCTCCCCCGACCGCTCTGATGGCGAGCAGGACAAGCAGGCAGGATAGGACTCTCCCTTTGGCACTCGGCCAGCCGCGACGCACTGACGAGGGTGCCGCTGGGCCGCCAAGCGGGAAGAACATCTGTGTCTTTCTGGGAGGCAACCTGGGGTGTCGTCATCGCTTCCTCGACGAAGCTGCTGCGCTGGGTCGGAGGATGGCGGTCGAAGGCGTCGGGCTGGTGTACGGCGGGGCCCGTTGCGGGTTGATGGGCATCTTGGCCGACGCCGTGCTGGAGGCGGGCGGATTCGTCACCGGCGTCGTGCCACGGCAGTTGTCCTACCAGGAGCTCGCCCACGAGAAGCTGAGCCGGCTCTACGAAGTCAATACGATGCACGAGCGCAAGCATAAGCTGCAGGTGCTGTCGCAGGGCTTCATCGCCTTGCCCGGCGGATATGGAACGCTGGAAGAGATCACCGAAGTGCTGTGCTGGGCGCAGCAACCGCTGGAGATGCACGAGAAACCCTGCGTCTTCGCCAACATCGACGGCTACTACGACTATCTGTTCCGATTCCTGGACCATGCCGTCGAGCAGGGACTGCTGTTGCCCCCGAACCGGGCGCTCGCACGGCAGGAGCCCGGCGCCGTCGAGGCGCTGCAGGCGATTCAGGCGGCGTGGGCGCAGGAGGAGCAGGCAATCTGGGATGTGATCCGGCGGTACGAGAACTGAAGCGACGCGCTGCTCTTCGCGCCCTCCGCGAAAGCCCCCCCGGCCGCAACCAGCACGGCAGGGGATTCGTGTGTGCCGTTGCCGGTGCACGTGTCAGTAGTGTCGGGGTGGGCAGGCCCCTGCCGCAGGGCCAGCGTATCAGATTTCCTTGCGGCCGCGGGACAGCCGCTGGCCGCCGGCGCCCATCCACCCCGACGCGCGCGGCCCGATCGGCTTGTCAGGACTCGCCGTCGAGGTCCTTCCGCCGCAGGCGCACGAAATCAATCACCTGTTGACCGGGGCGCTGCGCGGACAATCCCTCGCCATCGAGCGGCGGCGGGGGCTCGGAGAGGTCGAAGCGCTGCAGTTCGCGCTTGAGCCGGAACGCCTGCCTCTCGGCGCGGACGGCCCTCTTGGTGAGCGCGGACTGGCGGCTGAGCCTGCGGCGCAACTCGAGCGCGGCGTCGGTGAGGGAAGCGTGGGCGTCCGAGACGGTGCGCAGCAACTCGCGGCGTTCGTCCTCGCTCACCCTTTCACCGTAGCAGCCGGGGCGGGGCGGGGAAGGCCTGCGATCGGCCTTGATTTTGTGGCGGGGGCGGTTTCGAGGGTCTTTTCAGCGCACGCCGCCGCTGGATACCGACGCCCT
Source organism: Caldilineaceae bacterium (assembly GCA_028819675.1). The sequence goes on from JAPPKT010000592.1 coordinate 18,126, forward strand.
GGCGGAGCTTGGGCGGCTAGTCGGATTCGGTCCCGTCGAGATCGAGCCGCTGCAGCTCGAGGCGGAGACGGGAGGCCCACTGCTCGGCCCGGACCCCGGCTTTCACGGCCGCGGCTTTCGCCGGCAGCCGGCGGCGCAGACGGGAGGCGACCTCGTCGAGCCCGGCGTGGGCCTCGGCAACGGTGCGCAGCAGCTCGTGGCGTTCGTCCTCGCTCATCTTTCAAGCGTAGCAGCCGGGGCGGTTTTGGGGGGGTGCTCCGCTAAAAGACCCGCGCTCCGAGCCCCGTAGAGGCGTTTTCTCGACCGCCCTGGACCCCAAGTACCTGGGTTTTACGCCCCCAGAAGCGCCGATGACGGGTCCCGATCGGCCCCTTGCGGAGGCACGGAAACACCTTGATTTTGGGTGTAAAATCACCTATGATAATGCCACTTATCGTAGATGGATTCCCGGACGCCGCCGGCGCCGGATCGAAGGGTTCTTCGCTCCTCGTCCCACGCGGGGTAGCGCCTGGCGGCGCTCGAGAAAAACCCCCGCTGCTGACTCATGTCCGCCAACCTCGAACACCAACAGCTCTCTCTCTGCTGCCCCTGCGGATCGGGGGACCTCTATCGTGGCGGACTCTGTGAATTCTGCTACAACCGCGGACGGCGCTCGCGGGCCCGCTTCGGCGGGGGCAGGGAACGGGCCCTGGCCCGCGACCGCCACCTCTGCCGCGTCTGCCAGGCCTCCGCGCCCCTGGTCGTCCACCACCGCCGCCCCTCCCACCGCTCTGACGCCCTGATCACCCTCTGCCGGGCCTGCCACGCGCGGCTCCATCGCCTCCGCGCGATCGACCGCTGGGTCCCCGACCTTCTCGAAACCCTGTGGGCCGAGCAGCACCCCGGCCAACCTCGTCAGCTGCAGCTGCCGCCCACACGCTGATGCCCGAGACCGCGGGGCAGGGAAGTGCGGCTTCCGAGCTGGTCCCGGTCTCGCCGGCGCCGCTGGTGGAGCTGGTGCTGGACTCTCTGGCGAGCTCCCACTCCCGCCGCGCCTATCACCGGGCGCTGGGGGAGTTTTTTGGCTGGTATGCGGCCAACGCCTCCGGAGAGGGTTTTACCCGGGCAGTGCTGGGGCGCTACCGCTCGCGCCTCATCGAGCGCGGGCTCTCGGCCGCCTCGGTCAACCTCGCGCTCGCCGCCCTGCGCAAGCTCGCCGCCGAAGCCGCCGCCCACGGCGGGCTCTCCCCCCTCGCCGCCGCCGGCATCCGCGGCGTCCCCGGAGCGCGCCGCTCCGGCGTCCGGACCGGCAATTGGCTCACTCTCGAGCAGGCCCAGCGGCTGCTCGCCGCCCCCGATCCGGAAACGACGAAAGGCCTGCGGGACCGCGTGCTGCTGGGGTTGCTGGTGGGGTGCGGCCTCAGGCGGGGGGAACTCGCCGGGCTGGATTTTAGCGATGTGGCGCAGCGCGAGGGCCGCTGGGCGATCGTCGACCTCGTCGGCAAGCACGGCCGCGTCCGCACCGTCCCGATGCCGTCCTGGGCCAGGACGGCTCTCGACGCCTGGGCCGCGGCCGCCGGGATCTCCTCGGGGGCCGTGCTGCGGCGCGTGTCGAAGGGCGGACGGGTCGGTCCCGGTCCGATCACCCCGCAGGGGGTCTTCGAGGCGGTCGTCTCCTACGCCTCCAAGGCCGGCCTCGGCAGGATCACCCCGCATGATCTGCGGAGAACCTTCGCCAAGCTCGCCCACCTCGGCCGCGCGCCCCTCGAGCAGATCCAGATCTCGCTCGGCCATGCCTCCATCCAGACCACCGAGCGCTACCTGGGCCTCCGGCAGAACCTCCACGATGCGCCCTGCGATCGGCTAGGGCTCGTGGGATGGGAGGGGTAGGGGGACCCCTTTGAGATGATTACTGAAGGGGGACTCATAACAACCCATCCCAAGGCACTGCGGCAGGGGGGCAGACAACGTGACAATTACGTTTTGTGAGGCGACCCCAATAGCCGCCTTAACCGTCTGATGCGGCGTGCGACTTCATCTGCCGGCAGAAGCACCAGATCATCATCGTGAAAAAGTTGTAGCGCGTCGAGTAATCTGCGAAGCGGAACGACCCCGTGTGATTCCAGTTCATCAATCACCCACAGAACGCCGTGGACTTCGATTCCGTTGCCTTCGGCGATCGCCCTTAACGGGCCGTCACCCGTGAGCAGAATACTGTTGTCTATATCCTCCGCCAGCGCCAGCGCCAAGCAGTCCTTGAGTGCGAGGCGGCGGTGCCGGTTGAAATACGCCGCCGCCCGGGTCACGGATGGTCCTGGCAGTTCGCGCACCTCCAGTCCACGGCGGCACAGCATTTCCTTGTCGCTTGCGGAAAGACACAGCCATTCGTCCTCGAACAACGCGTCGGGCATCACAAATGTGTGGGGAAGCACGAGGACAGTATCCAGGAGTGACGCTTTTCTCAGATCAATCATGCAGGACGTGTCACACACGATGGTCCGCATCAGTTTCAGAAGGCCCCCTCAATCCCTGTACGACCCTATCGAGAGGCTGCTGAAGTAACTCACCAGCCTTGCCCAGTGAAATGAGTCCTTCCGCCAGCGCCCAGTAGCAAAGCCGCTCAAACCGACGTGGGATTTCGTGTCGGCACTCCTCGCCATGATTCTCCAGCGGTTCCGGTTCTCTGGAGCGCCACCCGTGCGCAAAGCTCTGGAATGCATAGGCGAGCGTCGATTGATCAATCACGTCTAACTGCTTGAAGCGCACGAGCATCATTGCCGCGCTGACCCGGTACATCCGCTTGAGCTGGATCAGTTCCTGGTAGCCGATGGCCTTTCGGGTCTTTCCAATCTCTCTGACGAGATGATCCCGCGGCACGAGGAAGGCTCCTGCAAAAACATCCGCTGCTTTTTCATGGGCCACCGGAGAGCTGTCGTCGATCAACCGGTGCGCCAACTCGTGGGCAAGCGTAAAGCGTCGTCTCTCAAGAGTGTTTTCCCGGTTGACGACAATCACCGGGATCTTCGTTTTCTGACGCTGCCTGCGGACCTGGCAGGTCAAACCCGACACATGCTCCGGCAAGCCGATCAACAGGACCTTGATCCCCCGGTACTCAAGCAGGGAGGTCATGTTCGGAATAGGATCAATCCCGAGGTTCCACTTATTGCGCAAATCCTCGGCAAGAATCTCGCCGTCATCGTCTTGCCCGAGAAAACAATTCCCGAATCGCCGTGCGTGCCAAGTCACGCTATCCAGCTCCAGAATTTCCTCGACAGTCAGATAGCGTTGCAAACGGTCGATCACTTCAGCCTCTATCCGCGCTCTTTCGGCGGCGGAGGTGCCTGATCGCTTCCGGAATGCCACATCCTCGAGTTCTTCGACCTGTTCGCTCAGCAAGTATTCAGGGGAAACGCCTAGCGCCTTGGTCAGCCGGGTCAGGTTCCCCGAACTCGGCATCATCTCGTGGCGCTCGTACTTTCCGATGGCTTGGGCAGTGATGTCTCCGTCCAGCGCGTTCGACAGCCCGCGCAACGAATAACCGGCCTTTTTTCTGGCTAGTTTCAGGCGATCTCCAAACATTTGACACCTTGGGTTGATGTTTACGATTCTGACTTCTGTGATAAGATTGTAAACTTAAGAATCAAGCCCCGTCAACGGCACCTGCGAAAGGGCTGGTTCAACAACAAGGCTTTCTGAATTGGGAGGTTAACATGGCAAAACGCAATCAGCATGTCGTTCCTCACGACGGCGGATGGGCTGTCCGCGGCGCCGGCAGTCAGCGCGCCAGTTCGGTGCATCAAACCCAGCACGAGGCCATCGAGACTGCACGAGAGATCGCTCGCAATCAGGGCAGCGAACTGTTCATCCACGGCAGCGACGGCCGTATCCGGGAACGCGACTCCCACGGCAACGACCCGTTCCCGCCGAGGGGCTGACTGCCGGCGACATGCGGGCATGCATTGGAACATTTTGACCAAAACAACAATCGTGCCCAGTTCATCAAAACCCTGGAGACAGGAGGTCACCATGAGTAACGAAATCGGGCACCGCCTCCTTGTAGAAATTGCCAGAACCATAGAGATTCCCGATTCCGCTTATGAAGCCGCGGAGAAACGCTACGAAGACCTCGGAGGCTGGTTTGCACGTCCCGAATCCGAATGTTCCCTGTTCGACCCCCACGTTCATGCACAAGGCTCATTTCGCTTAGGCACCGTTATCCGCCCCATCTCCGAAGATGAAGCGTATGATCTTGACCTTTCCTGCAAGCTCCAGCGGGGGATTAGCAAAGCCTCACCCACAGGAACCGGTCAAGACGCTCGGCGGCCGCGACGCGGCATGACCACGGCAGCGCCTCCATGTGCTCTGGCGACGCCGGTCATCAGGTTCCGTTTGACCGGTAAGCCCCAGAGATGAAGAGCGTGAGGAAGTACGTCGAGTTCGCCAGCAGAACGCCGGCTCTCGGCGCCACGCTGGTCGCGACGCTGGTGCTGCTCGTCGTGGTGTTTCCCGCTCTGCCCATCGGCGGTGAAATGCTTGATGTAAAGACAGGCTACACCTACGCCGAGGCGGTCGCCGCGATAGAGAGCTATGGCGACCGCGGGCGACAGGTGTATACGTGGGCAAGCCTCACCCTGGACACTTTGCTGCCGTTCGTCTACGTCAGCTTCCTGGCCGGATTCGTCTTCCGGTTCCGACCAACGGAACGGCTTTGGAGACTGGCCTTTCTGCCGCTGGCGGCGGGAGTGCTCGACCTGTGCGAGAACATCCAGATCGTCCTCATGTTGACTCTATATCCGGACGTGTCCGCCGGGCAGGTGGCGGCCGCCTCGTGGTTCACGCTGTCCAAGAGGTATGCGTTTGCGGCCTGTCTGTTGCTGGCGATGGCCCTTGCGGCCGTCGCGGCGGCGCGTCACGTCCGACACGGCCTCCGTGACCGTGCGGCTTAGCTGCAACCGATGGCGGAACGGCGCCAATCCGTCCAGCACTATGATCTGGGTCGATATTCAGGGATTTCGTCGGCTCTTACCCACTCTCCGAAAGACCACTCGATTGCCTCAGGCTCCATGGAGGCCAGTCTTCGCAACCCGCACTTTACGCACACCTGAACCTTGTACAGCCATCCATCGGGCGAGCAGTATGCGCTGGAGTGGACATCTCTCAGCTTGTGAAAGCAGAGATTAGCCGGGAGTGGATGGGCGTTCATCGAACAGCATCAGATTGTCGGGGGAAACCCTAGCACAACGCCTGCACGGGGTGTCAAGCCAACTTACCGTGATACCCCGGGAACCATCGACCAACCAAGCCCCGCCGAGTTTCTGGAAAAAACAAGGGGGATTGCTCTACTCCCCTCAATCGCATTCCGCGCGCGCCTCGGCTTCGTGCTCGCCGGCGCTTGTCAGGGGCTGCCGGGTCGCGCCGCGATGGCCGACAGGTACTGCCCGTTGCGGCCCGTGAACAGGGCGAAGCTGATCACCGGCCGGTCGCTGATGACCTGCAGATGTCCTCCCGCCTGCGTGAATCGCGGGTCCAGCAACCACTCCGCTTCCAGCGAGCCGCTGAGACGGCTCCCGGGCACGATCGACACGATCCGCTCCGGAGAACTCGGACGCCCCGCCGGGTCGAACACCCGCAGTCGCACCATCGCCGTCTCCGGCCCGGGATTGAGAATCGACAGCGAGGTGGACATGTAGCTGTCGGGGCGCTCGCTGTGCGCCACTTGCAGAAAGGAACGCTCCGCGATGTCTCTCGAACCAACCAGGGGCAATACGGTTCGACTGCCTCCCCGCACGACCTCCACGGCCCCCAGCACCCGCGGCCGGGCGATATGAAGCAACACGCCTGCCGTCACCGAGAAATCAAGCTGCAGGTAGCCTTCGATGCGGCCCTCCGGCTGCGCAGAGGCGGGCAGTGGCAGCAACTCGTCCAGGTCGCTGACCAGCAGCAAGCTGCCGCCATCGCGCGAGAGCTCCCGCTCGGCCTCGCCCAGCGGCTGGCCGTCCTCGTCGAAGGCGCGCACCCGCAACCGCGTCGTGTGGTTCCTCAGCGCCGAGAGCACATAGAGCGTCGTGCGGCTTTCCGCCCCCATCTCGAAGTGCGGCGCATGAAAACTCTCCTCCTCGGTGAAATCCCGGGGCACCTGGGCGGCCAGCGCCGCGAAGCTCTCCTCATCCCGCAGAAACGCAAACCCCAACAGCTTGTTCTCACCCCGCGCTTCCACATAGCCCCCCGCGCCTTCCTCCGCACCGCCAAACACCCCTGTGGCCGGCTCCATCACGAACCCCCCGGCCGCTACCTCGCGGCTCGCCGATGCGGACAGGCTCCCATCGTTGCGGTAGCGAGAGAAGGTGACCCCGGTCTCCACCAGAGTGGGGTTGAAGACAAACAGCAAGGTCGCTCTGGCCCCCTCCGACTGCACGATGGGAAACCACAGCCGCCGGGCCGTCTCGAACCCGCCCGACACCCCGTCCAGCTTCCGGCCGTCTCTCGTGCCCACCATGAACATGCTCCGCAGATGACCCTGCCGCCCCCGCGCCACCACGGCGGATGCGCCGCTCTCGAGTTCGCAATCGATCAGCTCGCACACCATCCGGGCCAGTTGCCCCTTCTCCTCCAGCGCCTCTGCCAACTCCACCTGGCCGTGCGTCTCCCCGCCGGCATCCACGACCGACAACCTCACGTCATTGTCGGCGTTCGTCGGGTTGTGGAGTGCCACGCCCACCGCGCCCTCCTCGCCAGGGAAGTCGATCGACACCGGCGCCAGGGCGGGAACCACCAGCACCGGCGCGCCAAAGCTCTCAATCACGCCGTTGCGGCGCCCATCCCCATCGCCGCGCTCCCCGTCGATGTAGTGCAGTTTGATCCGCCTCCCCCAGCAACGTCTTCGTCGAGCCTGGTCCTCCGGGAATGTCGCTCCGGTTTCTCCGTCGTATGCAAACGGCTGCCAATGCGGCTCGCCATGGTCTCGAGTGGGGCCGTATTGCCAGTAGCTGTTGATCTCCAGGCCGGCCGAAAGGTACAGGCTCACCGTGGCGTCCCCTCCCCGTCCCACGCCACCAAGATGAAAGCCGAGGAAGGAAATCGGCGCCGTGACTTCCGGAGGCAGCGGAGGGTAACCCCGGGGCGGTTGACGTGAGGACCTGACTCCGCTGAGGCGGGCCTGTCTCGGAGCTTCCAGGGTGACGTACCGACCGTCCTTCGCGGTGGGGAAAGAGACGACATGGGACTGCTCAGCGTCCGGGATGCCGTCACAGTTGCCGTCGCCGTCGTTGGGCGCTCCCGACTCAATCTCGTCCGTAATACCGTCCTCATCCTCATCCGGTGGCGGTGGAGGAGGCGGCGGCGGGAGAGGCGTAGGGGGAGGAGGCGGTGGCGGGGCTTTGTCCAGGATGGTCCCCGTGGCGGTGGATCGCGGCCTGAGCACACCCGAGACACCCCCCAGAATCACCCGCAGCGTCTCGGCGCCTTCAACGGCCGTGTCTTCTATCGTCGGCACGCTGATGGTCCCGCTGCTGGTCGAATCATCGGTGTCGGTGTTGGCCGGAATCGTCACGCTGCCTTGTGCCGTGCCGGTGTAATCGGCGCTGCTGGCCGTGCCGTCTTCCGTCTCGTAGCTCAGTGTCAGACCGCCCGTGGCTCCGGCCACCCCCCGCACCGGATAGGTCGAGTGCTCCACCACGAAGTTGAGTGGCTGGCCTTCGGCCGCCTGGGCGTCCTCGATGCTTGCGCAAGGCCATACGGTCAAGTCCCCCTCCGTGCGACGGGTCTCCAAAGCGCTGGGCAGGGTGGCGCTGGCGTCCAGGTCCGTGCCGCACAGCGAGAGGTGAGTCAGGCTGGTCAGACTGCCCAGTTGGCTGGGAATCCCTCCCGTGAGGGGGTTGCCGGCCAGATGCAACTCTTCGAGGCTGCTCATACTGCCCAACGTTGTGGGAATGGCCCCGCTGATCTGGTTCAGGTCGAGCCAGAGGCGGGTCAGTGCAGTCAGGGCGGTCAGGTCCGGAATGCTGCCGGTCAATTGGTTGTTGTCGAGGACGAGGGTGCGGAGACGGGGGAGGCTGCTCAGGGCTGGGATCGGTCCGCTGAGCCGGTTGTAGTTGAGGCGGAGGATTCCGAGCTTGGGCAAGCCGCTGAAGTCCGGAATGGGCCCGCTGAGTTGGTTGCGCTGGAATTGGGCGTTGCTAAGCTCGGTGAGACCGCTCAGGTCCGGGATTTCCCCGCTGAGCTGGTTCTCCGAGAGGTGGATCTGGTTGAGATTGGTAAGAGCGCTGAGGTCCGGTATACTCCCGCTGAGTCGGTTCTGGTAGAGTTCGATTTGTCGGAGATTGGTAAGAGCGCTGAGGTCCGGAATGGACCCGCTCAACTCGTTGTCGGCGAGTAAGAGTTCTTCGAGGGCGGTCAGGCTGCTCAGGTCGGGAATCTCCCCGCTCAACTCGTTTCTGAAGAAGGCGAGGATTTGGAGGGCGGTCAGGCTATTCAGGGCCGCCGGAATCGTTCCGGTGAGTTGGCGGCTGATGAGGACAAGACCGGTGACCCGGCTCCCGGTCACGGTGATCCCGTCCCACGAGGCCATGCTCAGGCTGTTGGCCCAGTTCAGGCTCGCCGTGCCCCGTAAAGCATCCATGAGCCCCAGCAGGGTGGCGCAGTCGCCGGCCAGGGCCGCGGGATCGGAGGGAGCAGGGGTCACGCCGGTGATCGCGACATCGGTCGTCGCGCAGGTCTGCGCTCCGGCCCCGGTTGCCAGTCCCAACATCAGGACCAGGCTCGACAACGCCATCGCCAAGCCGCGCCGGCGAAGGCCAACCCCGCCCCGTGAGTGCGCCATCCCGCCCATACGGGCGGCAGAACGAACAGGACTGTCGAGAGAAGCAGTGCCCCGGCAGGTCGCGGTGCGCCGATCGGACCACCTTACAGATTCTGGCGGGAAGCTCAGGCCGCCGTTTCCGCTCCTGGCTCCTGGCTCCTGGCTCCTGGCTCCTGGCTCCTGGCTCCTGGCTCCTGGCTCCT
>JAPPKT010000592.1:27204-27865 GCA_028819675.1 Caldilineaceae bacterium
GATAATACCCTCATGCACTGTATGCAGCCTTTGTCAAGCTTCTCTTCCGTTTCTGTCCTTCAGCACGGTGAACAACCCAACCTGAATGGACGTTTATTGTAGCTGTGGCTGATGCCAGCATGGTCTCGCTGGGCGATCGTCGCCCTTGTCGGCAAGCACGGCCGCGTCCACACCGTCCCCATGTCGGCCCGGGCCAAGACGGCGCTCGACGCCTGGGCCCGGGCCGATCACGGCGCAGCCGGCCTTCGAGGCGGTCGTGGGGTACGCGCGTAAGAGCTGGCTGGGGAAGATCACGCCCCACGATCTCAGGCGGACCTTCGCCAAGCTCGCCACCTCGGCCGCGCGCCGCTTGAGCAGATCCAGATCAGCCTGGGGCACGCCTCGATCCAGAGTACCGAGAGGTATTTGGGACTCAAGCAGAATCTACACGATGCGCCGTGCGATCGGTTGGGGATCAGAGGGTGGGAGGAGGGGTGAGGGAGACCGTCTGATTGATTGTGGGTGCCGCAATTGGCCTACTTCATATAGACTGATATAGCTGTCGCTCGAATCGCGCAGGGACTTGACAAATCATGAGGAAACATGAATTGGCTCACTTGGAGCAGAGAGCAGAGAGCAGAGAGCAGAGAGCAGAGAGCAGAGAGCAGAGAGCAGAGAGCAG
>JAPPKT010000592.1:27965-35423 GCA_028819675.1 Caldilineaceae bacterium
AGAGCAGAGAGCAGAGAGCAGAGAGCAGAGAGCAGAGAGCAGAGAGCAGAGAGCACGGTGCACAGGCTAGCCTTATCAGCTCGGGGCTTCGTCCCGTAGACCCTGCAGCAGGCCGCTCCGGTCGCACGCCTTCTCCAATCCGATCCAGGCCCTTCGCCACCGCCCTCGCGCCCCTACTGATTGCTCTTGTGGGCGCATTGCCCGCTACGGCTCAGTCCCCCAAGGCCATACAAGCGGTCGAGCAATCCGTCTTCTCACTACCACCGCGCCCGAAAGCGGCAACGCCGATCACGTCTGGAACGCCTTTCTCCTTTCGGGTGGGGCCGGTTCAAAGCCCGACGATCTTCACCGGCAATGGCTCGTTGCAGTTGGAAGTTCCCGCGGATGCCACCCGCGTCACCGTTACGCTGGAATCCGAAAACCCTTCCATCGACGTAGATCTGTTTGTCCGTTATGGACGGGACAACGACCTTCAGAATGGAAGGGTAGTCTCGGACTACTCATCCACGGGGTCCACAGGCAACGAGGAGATTGTCATCACCCCCAGCTCCAGCCCGCCGCTTCGTGCCGGAACCTACTTCGTGTCGATAGCACTTGTTGATACGGGCGTTGTCGCCAGGGGCACGATCACAGCGGAAGTGGAACTGGAACCTGACGGAGGCGGGGACAACGGCAAAGCAATGAGCCGCATCCATGTATTTCCGCAGATCGCCGACGGCGGAGGGTGGCAATCTGTTTTTCTGGTTACGAACGTCTCGGAGTCGGACAGTGCGTGCACGCTTCGATTGCAGGGCCTGTCCGTGGACAGATTCCCCCGCGTCAGCGGCGTCTCGGCGTCGGGTTCGACGGCGACTTTCACGCTCAAGGGCGGTGGTTATCTGGTATATCGCTCGACGAACCAACAGGCATTGGCCGCCGGCTATGCGACTCTCGATTGCGCGGAGCCCGTCGAGGCCCAGGTGCTGTATGTGGCGAAAGACGCATCGGGAACGACGACGGGCATGGCCACGGTATTCAGCTCGCCAGCCGGGACGATCTTCCAGTTTCCCGTTCTGGCATTGGAAAACCGCCTCGCCGCCGCAGTCGCGAACGATACGTCCACCGAAGCCTCTTGCCGACTTGTCCTTGAAGACCATGATCGGGTCACTGAGGGGGAAGCTACGTTTTCCGTGCCTGCCAAGTCCACCGTGGCCCGCTTTCTTGACCAGGTCATTGCACTGCCGGGAGGTTCATTTACTTCGGGATCGGCGACGCTTTCTTGCGATCAGCAAGTCTCCGTAATCGGACTGTACGTCGACGGGTCTCTGTTTACCACGCTGCCTCCCGCCATTCTCTCCCGAGCGCCCGATACTACGGTTGTGCCCCCACCACCGCCGCCAACCGCTCCTGATTTAGTTGTGACATTTGATGTCAGCGATCGCACTCCAAGTGCCGGGGATACGGTCGAGTTGCGGGCGACGGTGCGCAACCGTGGTGATGGACGGTCTGCCGCGACGACATTGCGCTACTACCGCTCCTCGAACGCGACCATTTCCGCGTCAGACTTTGAATGGAGCACGGACGCGGTGAGCAGCCTCGCCCCCTCCGAAACGAGCAGAGAATTGGGTCTGCTGCGTGTTGGCCCCAATTCCGACTACTACTGGGGTGCCTGCGTCGACTCGGTATCGGGCGAGTCCAACACCCGGAACAACTGCTCCTCCGGCGTTCGCGTCACCGTCTCGGATGGTGGCGGCGGTGGTGGCGGCGGCCGGGCAGGAGAGTGTGTGGAGGGTAAAACCTACGGGATTGGAGAAGGCTGCGACGTTTACGGTATAAATAGCAATTCAAAGCAACGCTTCACGGTCCTGAGCGACGGCCGGGGGCGTTGGGGCTTCCTCACTTCCGGGAACAGCATCAGCAACCGGGGCGGTTCCATCAATGGAGTCAGATACCACTTCGTGGCGAGTCATCAAGGTGGGGGTGTCTGGAAAGTTGACGAATACAGGCCATAGGGATGCTGCGTTCCTGAAGTGCATCCGCGGTAAGGGATTGCGGTGAGCACGTCTCAACAACCAGTTACTCAGCTACTGATTCCCAGCAAGATACTCCTGTGCACTTGGGACTCGAAGATGCGATCCGCGGCGGTGACGCTCCGCTGGCTCGACAGCTGATCGACGCTGGCGCGGACGTAAATGAAAGAGGGTAGCTCATGGTTGCCGTCATGAAGGATAACGCGGAAGTCGTTAGGCTGAGGACCGGAATCTGCGGATCGATGGTTACGATCACAAACATGCCGATCACCTTCTTCCGAGCATCGGGTGTCGTTCCTTGGTCGAATTTGCGCCGGGCCTTGTCCCAGGCGAAGGGCGGCTTTAGCTTGCCCATCTCATCGACATAGTCCATTGCGCGGGCGAAAGGAGCCATGTCATGAGCGGTGTAGGTCAACTCAAGAACGGCTTCTCGGACAATCTGACCGGCCGTCCTCGGGCCGAAGAGAACAGCCTCGTAGCGGTCGGGCGGCACTACGGGGAGTTGCTCGACTATGAAGAGATTCAGAGTCTGACCCTGAACCTTCTGGCGGGCAGTGTGAAGCGAACTTCCGTCATGTTGTCGGTCACTCGACAAGATGTCATTCGGACAACCAGTTCTCGACCCCCTAACCCGGCACGCGGCAGAACTCATCCGCATTCGCCGTCACGACCGGGAGGCCCAGCGCGAGAGCCTGCGCGGCGATCAATAGACCATTAGGGCAGGGCCTATGGGGTGCCCCGTCCCGCCAACTGCTGCCGGACCTCTCCATGGTGTCGGCCGCAGATCTCCTCGAACGGCAAGCCAAACCGGGACTATACTGTTTGGCGACATGCCCGAGGAGTTCCGCATCCTGCCGTCCTCCCCGCTTGCACGCGCCGCCCGCGCCTGCCCGCTTCTCGAAGACCAGTGCGGCCGGGAAGCCTGGGCCGCCTGCTGCACGCGGCGGTTCCTCCCCCTGGCCAAGCGCCTCGCCGCCAACAACGACCACGCCGAGGACATCCTCCAGGAAAGCTGGGTGCGGGTTCTGGAGCATGTCTGTGAGTACCGCGGCGGCTCCCCGGCCTGCTCCTGGGTCCGCTCCATCGTCCACAATTGCGCGCTGGATCTGAACCGCAAACGCCGGCAGGACGGCGAAGAGCCCGACCCTGAACTCGAGGACCCTTCCCCGGACCCCGCGTCGCAGGCCGAACAACGCCAACTTCTCCTGCTGCTCCGCGCCATGGCCGCCGCGCTGCCCGCCGCCTACCGGGACATCTACGAGCTGCGCTACGGCCGGGATCTCTCCAACGCCGAGTCCGCACGCCGCCTCGGCATCTCGCCCTCCAACGCCGCCACCCGCCTCGACCGCGCCGTCGGGATGCTCCGCAACCGCCTCGATGCCCGCCTTCACCGCAAGTGAAAAATAGTTGTGATCGTTGGCCGTCTCGGCAGTCTTAGTAAGTAGAGGGACGGATCGGCATCGGGTTCGATGGTCGCCTCCGAAGTTGCGAGGGCATCGGGCGTCTTCGCCGCGTCCTTCGGGAAGGAAGGACAGAGATGGCGCTCGACCTGTTGCTTGACGCGGTATTCGTGTTGGCCCTGATCCCCGCCGTCGCCGGCGTCACCGGCCTGCTGTTGGGCATCGTAGCTGCAGGCTGCGCCGCCGTGATCGGCGGACTGAGAGGAGAGGGACAGGGTTAATCACAGGGTGCTGACCAGATTCGTGCAGAGATACACGCTAAGCGTCCGCCCTGCGCCCTCGGGGTCTCATGAAGCTGTAGAGGGCCGTACGGGAGACGCCGGTGATCTTGGCGATGGAGGTGATGGAGACGCCGAGTTGGAGGAAGTGACGGATCTGGTCCTGCTTGCCCTCGATGCGGATGTTCTCCTTGAGGGCCGCCAAGGCGATTCCCGCCTTGCTGAGGACATCGAGGACGGCGACGATCTGGCCCAGCGATCGATCGAGCCGGGAGAGTCCGGTGATGACGTCTCGGCAAGCACGTCCGCGTCCGGACCGTCCCGATGCCGTCGTGGGCCAAGGCAGCGCTCGATGGCTGGGCCCCGGCTGCCGGGATTTCCACCGAGCCGCGCAGCAGCGTGTGGACAAAGCCGCGCCTGCGCTCCGCTTCGCGGGGCGTGAGAGTCACCGGCTCAGATCTCCCGATCCGCCATCCGGTCCTCGAACCGGATTGCGATGGCGGTCACGCTCTTGGAGCATGTTCTCCGTTCGGCCCGCCGCGCTTCGAGGATCCGATCAGAGTTCGATCAAATCTATGTCACGGTCATGCGGCGTTCCTCCTCCACCCTGTGGGGCCTGCTCCTGCTCGGCCACCAACTGGCCTACGGAACGCGTCACTAGCCTTTCCATCCGCTGCCGGCTCGCTCTCACGTCGTCATCGCGCGCCTTCTGATACTGCTCATGCTGCAGCTTCTCCCAGCGCTGCTGCACTTCCCACATCGGGCGGTGCCGCGCCTGGTCGTAGCGCATCGCCCGATCGAAGCGCTGCGCCGGCGCCCCGCACTCGCGCCGCACGGCGTCGGCGACATACTGTTCCCGATCACCGCTCAAGCGGCTCCGCAGCGAGGACTCGGCTTTTTGGGCCGCGTCCCTGATCCGCTCGGCGATCCCCGATTCATCCCACTGCCTCTGATACTTCTCCGGCAGGCCCATGTAGTAGCTCCCCGCGTCCTTCGCCGCGTCCGGCGCCTGCTCCCCCTTCGGGGCCAGCTCTGCCGGCAGGGATTGCTGTTGAACATGCTCCATCGCACGGCTCCCATCCCATTTCTGATAGCCCTCGTCCCGCATGAAGTGCTCCAAATATTCCCGCCGCTCCTCGTGGTTGTGTTCGTTCTCGATCAGGGCCTCGAACAGCTTGCGGTCCTGCCCGCTGTGTTCGGGCCAGCGCTCCTGGTACTGATACCACTCGGCAGGGGCGGCGCGGACATCCGCGCCGCGCGATGGCGCCTCCCGCTCGCGGCGGGGCGTTGCGACCTCCGTCTCCCGCTTACGGCGTTTCCGAGGACTCGTGTCCGTAGCGGACCGCTGCTTCCGATACTTGACGACGCGGGCCGTCTCTTTCTCCCGCCGCTCCTGCTGGGCGCGCTCCGTCCCCCACCTCGTTGCGACGCCTCCCGCCACGCGGTCCAGGCTCCATTTGCCCGCATCCAGGCGTGCCGCCTGCCCGCTCAGCCGCTGCGCCAGGCCCGTGCGTTCTTTCTGGTGACGCTGCGCCATCTCCTTCCCCCCGCCGCGCTCCACGCCTTGCCGTTCCTTGCGCTGCCGCTGATAGAGCTTGCGCCATTCGCGCCGCTGCCGCTCCGCCATTCGAGCGAGGGGACGGTGGCGGTGGCCGCGCCGCTTTGCGGCTCGCTGCCGCTTGTATCTGCGGTCGCGATGCCGGCTCCCCGTGTCGTAGACCTGATGGCCTTCCGCGCGGAGGCGGTTGTGCTCCACTCGCCGACGGCACTGGATCTCGCCGCTCCGCCGCTCGTACTCCTCGGCCCACTTCGACAGCTCGTAATGTGACTGGCTGAGCTTCGCCGCACGGCCGTCCTCGAACGATACCCGGTTCACGATCACATGCACGTGGGCGCTCTCGCGGTCGCGGTGCGCCACGATCAGGGCTTCGCGCCGGTCCAGCTCCAGCGCCTGCAGGCTCTCCAGCGCCGCCTCCCGCATCGTCTGCCGTCCCGGCCGCTCCCCTTCCTTCCACGACAGCGTGAAATGGCACACCGGCTTCTCGAGCTGCCGCCCGCCGGCGGGAACTCCCGCCTGCTTCTTCAGCTCCTCGCCGTATTGCGCGGTCGCCGCCATCATCCGCGCCGCCTTCCGCGGGTCGTCCGTCGCCAGGTTCACCGTCTCCGTCCAGTCCACCCGATCCGCCGTGCGGGCCCGCTCCTCGCCCTTCTGCTCGTCGTCCTCGAGATCGCCTTCCCCCAGGCAGTACTCCACCAGGCCTCCAAAGCCCTTGCCCGACGGGTGCACCTTGGCGATCATCAGCCTGCCCCCGTTCCCAGCAGCCGCTCGAGGATCACGGCCAACCGCTCCAGAAGTCGCGGAGTCCTCGCCGGTGCATCCGCCCCCTGGTTCAGCGCCCGCGCTATCTGGTTCAGGTTCACGCCGATCTGGCGCACTTCGCGGTACTCCGCCACACCGAGCCTCAGCGGGCTTGCGATCGGCAAGTGATCACTCACGGCCCGCCGGCGAATGTAGGCGGGGATCGACAGCCCCGCCGCCGATGCTCGTTCTTCGATGGCGCGCCGCTCGCCGGAATTGACCCACAGCGTCACCTGCTGGGTGCGTCGTTCGTCGTCGCTCAGCCGCGGCCGCGCCATCTGAAGGGGGGTCCGGGGGGATTTCCCCGCCGGCCAGGGTTTTCCTGTAAGGAAAACATAACTGGCTCCTGTATTGATGCCTCAATAGAGGTAGTGTAGCATAGGTGATGCGAAATTCGCCGCCTCAATTCCTGCCCGAAGAACGTACAACGAACCTCCAGCGGGCGCTTTGCTGTGTTATTTTGCGCGGAGATCCGCAATGTCTCACCGCTGAAAAGTGAAGCGTATTGTCATGTAGTGCAACTACACGAGTGCATCCAGTGCCGCGTCGTTGCTGAACCGAGACAGCTCCTCGCGCTCCTGCGCTCCGAGCACCGCCCCGCTTGCCATTGACAAACCAGGCTCGAAATCCCGTTGCGGTCCGACTCGGCGGTTGGTCGCCCGCGCCGGGCGGACACCGTAATGACTAAGCTGGAAGGGACGATGGCGGAGATATCGATCAGCGCCTGCCGCACCGCCCTGCAGTGGGCCTGGTGCCGCCGGCTGGCCGGGATTCCCCTGAAGGTGCAGGGCAGGCAGGTCGTCATCGATCGGCCTGTCGAGACCAGGGGGAAGTACTGGGTGTGCGGCGATCTCGAACTGGGCCGAGCCGAGAAGGTGGCGCTCACCAAGCAGGCGCGCAGGATCATCGCCGAGAAAGTGACCCCGCAACCGCCGTGGGCGTTTCCTCCGGAGATATCGAGCCAGGAGTGCCTCAAGGCGATCGAGCATGCCGGGGGCGTCACGATCAACCATCGCGGCGAAGAGTTGCGCATCACCGAACTCGTGACCCGCGGCACACATTGGTGGAGCGGCGAGATGCGGCTGACGCCCTCCGCCAAGCGGCGGCTGACGAATGCCGCCCGGGAGATTCTCAAGTTCAGGCATTCCTGGCGCGCCGCTGCGATGTGATGTCGGCGCCGTCAGGCGCTCTGAGCGTTGCGGGGGTCAATAGTGTTGCAATTAACCGCCGCCCTCGAATCCGGGGGTGCTGAGGGTCCGGTCCCTCCTCGAAATTCAGCGGCCTCTTCGATCCCATTGGCGATGGCGATGTTGGTCCACCTGTGCGCGAGCACGTAATCTTTGCCGCCGGAGTATATAGGGTACCGACCAGATTCGTGCAGAAATGCACGCTAAGGGCTCGGCTTGAGCCCT
>JAPPKT010000227.1 GCA_028819675.1 Caldilineaceae bacterium
CCCCCCCCCCCCCCCCCCCCCCCCCCCCCCCCCCCCGGGGGCCCCCCCCCCCCCCAACATGGGCGGGCCTAATAGCCCCGACCGCCCAGAAAGGCAGTTTTTAGTTGTCAGTTTTTAGCTTTTAGTGAACTGCTGAGTTTGCACTGGGCTGATGGTGGGCCTGGGTCAGTGAATTCCCATAGCGGCGATTGAGTGGTGATTGGGTTGGAGACGGGGACGCCATTCGTTGTCATGAGTCATGGTTGATGGATTTTAGTTGGAGCGGCCGTTGGTGATGTGGTTGGCGATTTCGCCGTCCTGGAGCTCGTATACTTCGGTGGCAAAGTCGTCGCTGGTGGGATCGTGGCTGGCCATGAGGACGGTGATGCCCTGCTCGGCGACGAGCTGTGCGAAGAGTTCGAGGATCTGGCGGCCGGTCTCGCTGTCGAGGTCGCTGGTGGGTTCGTCAGCGATGAGCATGGCGGGGCCGTGGGCGAGGGCGCGGGCGATGGAGAGACGCTGCTGCTGGCCGCCGGACATTTCAAAGGGTCTGTGATCGGCCCAGCGGCCGAGGCCAACCAAGGACAGGCAGTAGGCGGCGCGGCGGCGGCGGTCGGCGGCGGACTGGCCGAGGATGCGCAGGGTCATCTCGACGTTTTCCTGGGCCGACAGGGTTGGGATGAGGGAGAAGGCCTGGAAGACGAAGCCGATATAGTGCTGGCGGATCTGGGCGCATTGGTCGGCGGTCAGCTTGTCGATGTCCTGGCCGAAGAGGGAGACGCGGCCTGCGGTTGGCGTGTCGAGGCTGCCGATCAGGTTGAGGAGTGTCGTTTTGCCGGAGCCGGAACGGCCGCGAAAGAGTGCGAAGCAGCGGCGGGGGACGGTCAGGTCGATGCCGCGCAGGGCATAGACGGACTGGTCGCCGACCGAGTAGACGCGTTGGAGATCGCTGACCTGTACCAGTGGTCCTCTGTAGAATTCGGAAATCACCAGGTCACCGGCTTTGGCAGGGGAGTGGCTGGGCTCGGGGGTAGGGTCCGGCGGGGCGAAGGCGGCGCGGGTAGCGGCGTCACTGTTCCATTGAAGCGTGCCGCGCGCGCTGTCTGCGGGCGTATCGAGGCTGTTTTCCGGAGAGGAGGCTACGCCTTTGGCCCAGGGATTGTCAGCCTGGTCTGCGTCTGGCGTTTCTTCAACTTCGCGGGGTGCGCCCAACAGGAGCCTGCGCCACCACGGGCGGGTGCGACGGGGCGTCGGGTCCTGTGCCCAGGGGGCCAGGTCGTCCTCCTCGCCGGGGTAGGCGCGTGAGGCGCCGGCATCGCCGGTAAATGAGAGCTGTTCCTGTGCCTGGCGGATGAGGATGCCATCTTCGACCAGTTGGACGACCGCTCTGCGCCCGATGCCGCGCTGTTCCAGATACTCATGGGGCATCTGCAGCCGGCCGACGGCATCAAGGACGACGCGCTCTTCGAGCTGGAGGGAAGCGCTGGCGGCCGCCTCAACGGGCTCATTGGTGGCGAGCGAGACGTTCTCTGCGCCGTCCAGCGCGGCGGACAGCTGGTCATCAAGCAGGCCGGACTGGGATTGGCGCACGATCTCGGTGCTGATTTTGCCGTCGCGTATGCCGATCACGCGGTCGACGATGCGAGCGATGTCGCGGTCGTGGCTGACGATGATGCTGGTGAGGTTGAAGCGGCGGTTGAGGTCGCGGAGGAGCTGCCAGATCTGGTTGGCGGTGACCGAATCGACCTCGCCGGTGGGCTCATCGGCGAGGAGGATCTGGGGTTGGTTGGCGAGGGCGACGGCGATGGCGACGCGCTGCTGCTGACCGCCGGAGAGCTGCGCGAGACGGTGGTGGCTGTGGCTGAGCAGTCCGACGGCGTCGAGCAGCTCGCGTGCGCGTTCTGCGGGGGGCGCGGCCTGTTCGCGGGCTGCGATCATGGGGAGCTCGACGTTTTCCTGGGCGGTCAGGTAGGGGATGAGGTTGCGGGAAGACTGCTGCCAGACGAAGCCGACGTCGTTGAGGCGGTAGTCCTCGAGCTCCTTATCGGGGGCCTTGAGCAGGTTGCGGCCGTTGACGGTGATCTGGCCGGCGGAGGGACGGTCGAGGCCGCCGATGATGTTGAGGAGGGAGGATTTACCGCTGCCGCTGGCGCCGATGATGGCCATCATCTCGCCGCGGCGGATTTCGAGATCGAGGCCCTGGAGGGCGACGACTTCGATTTCATCGATCTGATAGATTTTGACCAGATTGTCGCAGACGACGAGGGGGGTGCCGTTTGCGGCGGCGGTTTGGGTCATGCTGTTACTCCCTCTGTCCCATGCGCAGTACCTGGAAGAGATCGCGACGCGTGCTCCAATAGAGGATTACGGTCTGGGAACCCAATAGGGCAGTGCCGAATACGAGCGCGAGGATGCCGATCTGGCCCCAGGCGATATGTCGCACGAAGGGGGGCAGGGCAAAGATGGGATCACCGCTAACACGGAAGAAGGGCACGAAGAGCCAGGCGGTGGCGACGCCGATGGCCACGCCCCAAAGGACGCCGAAAAGGATTACGCCCAGGTATTCGACGCCGACCATGGCGAGGACGAGCCTGGTTTTGAGGCCGACGGCGCGCATGACGCTGATCTGTTGCAGGCGCCCCTGGAGGGAGGCATAGGTGTAGACCAGGAGCCCGAGGCTGGCAAGCAGGGTGGAGGCGAGGAAGCCGACGGACAGAATGCCGTAAAGGCCGATACGTTCGACTCTTTCCTCGTCGAGCGTGAGGAGGGCGCGGGCGTCGCGGATGCGGATCGGCCAGATGCCAAGTTCGATGAGGCTGTCGACGATTGTCTGGGGAACGGCTTCATCGCTGGTCTTCATCCAGATCTGGTGCAGGCTTTCGTCCCCGACCTGAGAGAAGACGTAGTCCAGGTTACCGACAAAGACTTCGGTATCCTCGGGGTAGGCGGTGGGGAAGTAGTCGTAAGCGCCGACGATGAGGAATTCGTGTTCGAAGGAGCCGTAGTTGATCGACATGGTCAGCTTGGTGGTCTGGCCTTCGAGGAGACGGCTGCGGCGCAGGAAGTTGCGGGAAACGAGGATCCCGTTGGGATACATGCCGAGTCGATTCATCATTTCGCCGAGGGGGGCGTAGTTGAAGTCGGAACGGTGGAAGGCGATGCGGGGAAAGTCGAAACGGTCGATGCCGAGAAAGACGGCGTCGATCTGGCGGGAAACGCTTGTGTTGGCTTTGAAGACGGCGACGCGGGTTGCGTCTTCGACACCCGGGATTCCCTTGTAGTCGTCAACGGGCAACAACCAAGCGCTGACGACTTCCGGGTCGGGCTCCTCGTCGGGTAAGGCAGGGCCGCCCATGGCGGGAGGGGGGATGCCCTGCTGGAAGCGGAAGTCGGCGCCGACCTGGTAGTGGATGCGGTCGGCCAGCCACTGGTCGAGGCTGAGGGCCATCGAGGCGTAGAAGGCGCCGAGGCTGAGACAGACCATGGTGAGGAAGAGGCTGCCGGAGTAGTGCCTGCCCTGGCGGTGGAGCTGGGTGAGGCCCATGTAGGCAACGAAGGAGCGGAGGCGGTTTCCAAGGCGATCGGCAGGCCCCATGAGCAGGGGGAATAGATGGGTCAGGACGAGTGCTGAGGTAAAGACGAAGAGAGACGGTGTCAGGAGCAGGAGCGGGTCGCGGAAGGGATCGCCGCTGGGTTCCCAGCCGATGATGCCGAGGGTGCCGCGCTGGCTGAGCTGGCGGTAGGCATACCAGGAGAGGACGATGAGGGCGCCGTCGCCGATGAGCAGCAGGGTGGTAATGGCGGCGTGGGGACGGGAGCGGGCGCGCAGGTGCTGAACGATGCCGCCGCGGGCGGCGCGCAGGGCAGGGATGCCGCGCGCCAGGAGGAGGAGCAACACGGCTATGCCGATGAGCCGCCAGTCTACTTCAAGGATGGTGGCGGGGATCCCGGCGCGGGGGGTGAAGGAGAGGAAACCGGAGGCCAATCCCATGGCGCGGGCCATGATATAGCCGGCGCCGAGCCCGAGTGGGATGCCGACAATGAGAAGGAGAAAAGATTCGAGAAGGATGAGGAGTGCGACGAAGCGGCGTCCGGCGCCGCGCGAGGCGAGGATGGCAACCTCTTCCTGTTGGAACTGGGCGGTGACGTGCGAGAGAATCCAGAGAAAGAAGAGGAGGAGACCGAGGGCGGGCAGGCTGAAGCCGACGAGGAGTGCGGACAGGCTGGCCCTTCGCTGCAGGTAACGATTCAGAGGCAACTCAGGAGAAACATCCATTTTGGTGCCGGTGAAGCGCAGGTCGGCACGGCTTGGCACAATTCTGAGGCCATTGGCGACGGAATCGGCCTGATGGAGTTTCAGCGATTCTTCGTCAGGGTTGAGGT
>JAPPKT010000255.1 GCA_028819675.1 Caldilineaceae bacterium
AACGGCAAAAGTCCGCAACCTAAAGTATACCAGATTGAAGTTGCCCCGCCAGCGGTCAAAGATTACCGGTTTCTTAACCAATGGCGCTGTCAGCACTTCTTCGCGATATCCCTTTGGGGATGTCCACCAAACATGGCCAGCGTGAGAATCCTCGTCGTCGATGACGAACCCAGCATTCGAGAAGTTGTCAGCCTCTATCTCGAACAGATGGGATACGACGTAACCGTAGTCGGCGACGGGCAGTCCGCACTGGACCTGCTTCAGTCCGACCCGCCGGATTTGCTCATCCTGGACGTAATGCTGCCAGGCGTCGATGGCTACGAGATCACCCGCCAGGTCCAAGCGACTAGCTCCATCCCAATCATTTTGCTCACCGCCCGCAAGGACGAGATCGACCGCATTCTCGGTTTGGAACTGGGCGCAGACGATTACGTCGTCAAACCTTTCAGCCCGCGCGAACTCGTCAGCCGCGTCAAAGCCGTTCTGCGGCGTACCCAGCAGGCCCCCGCACTTCCCGGTGGCGATCAACCACTCACCTGCGGCAATATTCACATCGACCCTCGCACACGCCAGGTCACCGTCGCCGGCAGTGGAATCCCCCTGACCGTCAAGGAGTTCGATCTCCTCTGGATGTTTGCCAGCAATCCCAATCAGGTCTTTAATCGAGACCAGTTGCTGGACCAGGTCTGGGGCGTTTCAGAGTTTATTGACGCCAGTACCGTCACTGTCCACGTGCGCCGCCTGCGCGAGAAGATCGAGCAGGACCCTTCGAACCCGCGCCACATTATTACCGTCTGGGGCGTTGGCTACCGCTTTGAACCCGAAGAGTAGGACGTGGTGATCAGCTGAGGATCTGAAGCTGGCACCCAATTAAAGGGACTATGAATACGACAACCATTTCTCCATCGCCAGCTTCGCCTTCAGTTCGCTTTCTTCTCGGCGTGATCATCGCTGTCCTCGGTGGCCTGCTCCTCTTTCTTGCCGTCCTCAGTCCACCAACTGAGGAACTCTGGGCGATGGCCCAATTCCTGACCGCCACCGCGCTTTTGTCTGTCGCCGCCGTCTATCTGGTCTACCGCCTGGGATGGCTGCACTATTCGCCCCGACTCAGCTGGACCCTCGTCGGGGGATACGGTTTCGCAAGCCTGTTGACCTTCTTAAACGTCTTTGTTACCGCCCGCCTCATGTTCGCCAGCGATCATGATCTGCGCCTGGCGGCTGTGCTGCTCATCTTCGCCGGCGGCATCGCAACTGCACTGGGTTACTTCCTCTCGACCGCCTTATCAGAGAAGATCCAGTGGGTGGGCCGTGCCGCCGCTGCCATCGCCGAAGGCAGGCTGGACGTGCGCGTCGATGTCGTCGGCAAAGACGAGTTGGCGCGCCTGGGAATAACTTTCAATCAGATGGCCGCCCGGCTCGAGGCCGCCGAAAGCCGGCACCGCGAAACTGAGCAACTGCGCCGCAACCTTCTGGCCTGGATCGGGCATGACCTCCGCACGCCCCTCGCCTCAATCCAAGCCCTCGTCGAAGCCCTCACCGATGGCTACATCACCGACCCGAATGAAACACAGCGCTACCTGCGAACGGTTCAGTTCGACGCCGCCGCTCTCTCAGTCCTCATCGACGAACTCTTCGAAATGGCCGAAATCGAGGCCGGCGGCCTCAATCTCGACCGCCAGCCGATTTCGCTTGCCGACCTGATCTCCGATTCACTGGAAAGCTTCGCAGTCCAGGCCGCAGAACTGGGCATCGGGCTGTCCGGCAGCGCCGACCCCCGTGTCGACCCGGTTATGCTTGACGCCGGCCTCATCGGCCGCGTGCTCACCAATCTGATCGGCAACGCAGTGCGCCACACCCCCCCCGGCGGTTCCGTCGCCGTCAGCGCCCAAGGCGTCATGGGCGGCGTGCGCGTCGACGTATTTGACTCCGGTCCGGGTATCCCGGAAGACAGCCTTTCCAAAGTCTTCGAACAGTTCTACCGCGTCGAGCCCTCACGCAGCCGCTCCAGCGGCGGCGGCTCCGGACTCGGCCTCACCATCGCCAAGGCAATCGTCGAAGCCCACGACGGCGTCATCGGCGTCGAAAACCGCGCCGAAGGCGGCGCCCGCTTCTACTTCGTGCTGCCGAATCGGTAGGACTGTGACCCATGTGAAGGCAGCTTCCCTTACGCCATCAGTCTGTCGTTTCTTCTTCTGGAGATACCGGCAATGGATCGCACACCTTACATAGAGACGTTCGACAACGGCCCCGGCGGCTGGTGCGCATGGGGTACAGGTTCCCATCGGCCCGAACTGAATGACGGCGCCTTCGTTACGCGCGGCCCCTGGCGCGTTGACCCCAATCACAGCGCCCCCGGTGCAGGCTATCTGCATCTGCTTGCCTACCTCTACACGCACGCCGACTATTACACTGATGAGTTCGCAGCCGAGGTCGGCGTAAATCGCTTTCTGGCGGAGGGTAAGGACCGCAATCTGACCAACGCGCGCATGACCGTTCGTCTGCGTGGCGATGTGGACCTGAAAGGGGCGAATCTGACGCTGTGGGTGCAGGCAGACGTGCGTGATACACGACCGAACTTCGCCCTCACCGGCCAGTCCTTCACCGTCACTCGAGACTGGAGTGAGCAGACTCTCTTGCTGTCAGATGACCCTACCCAATGGACATGTGTGGGCGGCCGGCATGATCTGCAGGAACTCTATGGCTATGGTGATATTCGCGAGGCGCTCAGGGATGTAAACTGCGATCTGATTCTCGTGCTATTTCCCTTGAACGTTGTTCCAATCGACATTCCCATCGAAATGAAGGACCGCCTGCGCACACACCGCGACTACGAGCCGGACTACGCATACCTCCCCAGCGGCGTCATCGAATTCGATTCGATACGAATCGATTACCCCGCCTGACTCCCGCCAGCCAGTTTGGAACCCCCCAACTCGTTACAAGAAGGAAATCAGCCTGATGACGTGCGCGCTGAAACGCCCGCCAAACAGCTATTCTTCCGTCTACCCCGATACATCCCCGCCCTTTCCACTCTGTCTCCACTCAAGTTTGCCAGTCAAATATGACGCCAAGGAGTTGCGCCGGATCGTCGCGCATCGTCGCATAAATGGCAGGGGCTTCCTCCACCGGGACACGGTGAGTCACCAACGGCTCAATTCTAACAGTACCGAGCTGGCAGTAGTGGCGCAGGATGCCCAGATCTTCCAGCGTAAAATGCGACGATGACTCAATTGACGCCCGCAGAGCGTGCAACATCGTCTGATGAAAAACAGTCGGCTGCCGGCCGGCCAGCGCGCCGATCGCGCCGTAGAGCGCGAGAAGCTTGTGCTCGTAGATGAAATCAAAGAGATCGGGCGCCCCGCAGGCGTCGACGATTCGGTCATAGGGACCACCCTCAGAGAGCGACTCGACGGCGTTGTCGTCGCTGATGTCGATCACGCGGTGGGCCCCGAGCTGTTCTGCAATCTCCAGGCGGCGCGGGTCGAGGTCGGTGACAGTGACGTGGGCGCCAAGCGCCCGCGAGGCCTGCGCCACCGACTGACCGATCAACCCCAGGCCCGCAACCCACACCCGCATCGGCGCCGCGACCCGGATCCGCCGCGAATGCCTGAAGCCTACACCCGCGATGCCGAAAAGGGCGCAAAACTCATGCTCGAGATCAGGCGGCAGCCCGATGCAGAGGCGCTCGCGCGGGTTGGCTGCGGCCAGATCAACGAGGTGCCAGCCCCGGTGGCCGCCATGATTGCCCAGGAAAACCGTCTCCCCAGCCGAAAACTGATCGACGCGTCGACCCACTTCCTCGACTACGCTCACATGCTGGTAGCCCGATCGGGCCGGGAAACGGCTGCCAAAGTCCGCCATCAACGTGTGGCGTTCGGTGCCGTTGGTGACACCGGAAAACAGCGTCCGCGTGACGATCTCGGTGGGGCCGGGTTGGGGTGGACCCGGCAGATCGAAAAGCCTGGCTGCACCCAATTCCGGGAACTCTATACCGATACATTTCATTGCTCCACCCCGATGGAAGTATGGTTCTTTTCTCAGTCCTTGAGCGTTCCCACGGCGCGCAGAAGGGTCTCCTGTACGAGAAGATCATGTTCAGGCAGCCGCTCCGGTTCCTGCTGGCCGGCGATGGTGCGCAGGAAGGCCTTCAGTTCCTGGTCGTAGAGTTCCTGGCGCGAGCGGCTTTGGAATGGGACCATCTGCACACCTGCAGAGTACTCTTCCGTTGCCTCTGCCAAACAGAGACGGATGCGCGAACCAGGTTCGAAGGGCTCGACGATGATTGCGCTGCCCGCAGTGCCGTAGACTTCGTAGCGGCGGGCCATCGGCTCCGTTTCCATCGCCGCAATGT
>JAPPKT010000043.1 GCA_028819675.1 Caldilineaceae bacterium
GCTCAGCGCCGGCCAATTCTGCGGGGACCGCGGCGAAGGAGAGATTCGACTCTTCCGGCGCGATTGTTGGAATCTGGCCGACGGGCTTCTGCTATCGGCTCAGGGCGGTCTGAGACTGAAATTTATGCGGCATTCCATACCTGAATGTCTCGAATGGCGCCTGTGGGATTGAGGATTCCAGTGCGGCCGGTGGCTTCGGTGGGGAGGCTGTAGGACTGGATGAGGAGGTCGTCGAGGTAGAATTCGAGGACCGATTCCTTGAGGAGGGTGCGGAAAGTGACTATGTCGCGGAAGGGCCAGGCGCGGGCCATGACGTCTTCGCGCTGGGATTGGTTTTCGGACTCGGCCATGAGTCCGAAGTGGGTGACGCCGGCGGGGCCGACCTGGATGTAGCTGCCCAGACCTGGCGCATACTCGATGTAGAGGCCGGGCCAGTCTGTTTCGGGCAAGCCGGCTGTGGGAAGAGCGACACTGCCTTCGATTACTACGCCGCCTGCAGAGTCTACCGGTGCTTCTGCCATTTGGACGCGTCCGCTGGCGGCGGTGAATTGCGTCGAGACCGGGTTCTTCTTCAGGGCTTCGTTCCCCTTCCAGTATCCGAACCAGAGTGTGCCATTGTCGTCGACGAAGGCTCTCTTTAAGGGAGCCCAGTAGCAGATGTCGCGGCCGGTGTCGAGCTGGAAGCGGGTTACGGCGTGGTGGTTGACGAGGATGTCGTCGGGGGTGCGGAGGAAGCGGGCGAAGTAGGTGTGTTTGTGCTCGCCGGAGTTTTCGAGGAGGGCGTAGTTGACGGGGGCGACTGTGTAGGGGCCGGCGGGGTTGGCGGCGATCATGGTCTTCATGGTCCTGGAGCCCTGGCCGACGATGGCGTAGAATCTGCCGTTGAATTCGGCGACTGCGCCGGCCTCCATGCTGTGGGGCGGGTCGGCGCCTTCCCAGACCAGTTCGGGTGAGGGCAGGGCTTCCCAGTGGACGCCGTCATCGCTCTGCCCGAAGCCGAAGCCGACTGTGTTTTTGGGGGTGGCGGTCCAGTAGCCGTAGTAGCCGCCTTCCGGGCGGGGGAGGGGGAAGATGCAGTCCCAGCGGCCGTGCTGCTCGTAGTAGCGGGTGCCGACTTTGAAGATGTGGTCGTCGCCGAACTTTGTCCAGTTCATGAGGTCCTGGCTATGGGCGAAGAAGATGTTCTGGGTCTGGCGGCCGTCGTCTTCGACGCGCCATTCGGAGTAGTTGCAGATGAAGCGGCCGCTGGTGTCGAAGTCGGGTGATTTCCAGACGGCGCCTGTGCCGAGGTAGGTGACCATTTTGTCGGATGCCTTTATGGCCCAGCCGTGGTCGGTCCAGGTGACGCCGTCGGGGGAGGTGGCGAGGCCGAAGCCTTCGCCGGGGCTGTATTCGGTGATGAGGTAGAAGAGGTAGTAGGTGCCCTCGTGGTAGAACATCCAGGTGTCCCAGTGGGCGTCGACGCCTTTGGATTTGAAGAACATGGACTGGGTTGAGGCTGTCATGTTTGGCGGCTTCCTTAGGTGGATGGCAGGGCAGAGATGCTTGTGGTCAGACGTTTGTCGGGCTGCGGCGGGGTGATGGAAAGTGTCAAACTTTGAGGCCGGAGTCGACGAGGCCCTCGACGTAGAATTTGCCGAGGACGATAAACAGGAGGACGAGGGGCAGGGAAGCGATCACGTAGCCAGCATAGAGGGGGCCCCAGACGCTGAAGTCCTGACTGGTCCAGCCGGCGACGCCGCCGTAGGTAGCGGAGCGGGCCAGCTTGTAGAGGCCGACCGCAATCATCTGTTTTTCGTCGTCCTGGATCATGACCAGCGGCCAGAGAAATGAGTTCCAGACGCCGATGAAGTTGAGGACGGCCAGGGTGGCGAGCCCGGGTAGTGAGAGGGGCAGGGTGATGCGGCCGATGAGGTCGAGGACGCCGGCGCCGTCACAACGGGCGGATTCGAAGAGCTCCTCCGGGATACCGGCGATGAAGGCACGCATGAGGAAGATGCCGAAGATAGGCCCGCCGGCCAGCTCGGGGATAATCATGGCCCAGCGCGTGTTGAGCAGGCCGAGGCGTACGTAGACCATGTAGGCGGGGATGAAGGAGAGAACCCAGGGGACCATCAGGAGGGCGATGATGGCGTAGTAGAGGGTCTCGCGGAAGGGGAAGTCCATGCGGGCGAAGACGTAGCCGCCGATGAGAGAGAGAAGAAGCATTCCCATGAGGCCGATGATGGCTACGATGATGGTGTTGATCATGTAATCGCCGACGATGTCCCAGGCGGCGACGTAGTTGCGCCAGCGAAGGGGGAAGCTGATGGCCCACCGTTCCCAGCGGTATTGGAGGCCGTTCTTGAAGGACCAGGTGATCAGGAGGTAGGTGGGAATGAGTGAAAGGAGCAGCATGACGGTGATGAACAGGTGCGATCCGATCTGGTAGTAGCGGAGGGGGCGCCGTGTGGGCGGAGCGACCTGGGTGGAGGTTGTGGTACTCACTTGCTGGTCTCCTTAAGCTGCCTTTGCTTCCTCAATCTACTCTAGTGGCGGACGTCTTCAACTGCGGGATGGACTGTGCGGTTGACTGCGAGTGTTGCGGAAAAGGTGATGACGAAAAGGACCATACCGATGGAGGCGGCGTAGCCGAATTGCTGGGTGCGGAAGGCCTTGTGGAACATGGTCAGGCCGGGGACCATGGTGGCGAAGCCGGGGCCGCCGTCGGTCAGGACGAGTATCTGTTGGAAGGAGGTAACGCCGGCAATGACGGCGAGGATCGTCATTAAGCGTACCTGGCCGAGGACGAGGGGCAGGTCGATCTGCAGGGTACGGCGGAGGCCGGTGCAGCCGTCGACTTCGCAGGCGTCGAATATGGACTCGGAGATCTGGCCGAGGCCGCCCAGATAGATCAGGGTGCCGACGCCGGAGACCCAGGGGAAGCCCATGAACATGATGGCGTAGAGGGCGGTGGCTGTGTCGCCAAGCCAATTGCGCGCCAGAAAACCGACACCGAACTGTTCCAGCAGGCCGTTGATCACGCCGAGGTTGGGGTCGTAGATCTGTTTCCAGAGGAGTATGACGACGATGAGAGGTACGAGCATGGGGATGATGAGAAAGAGGCGATAGAGCTCCTTGGACTCGGTGTCGCGGATGCGGAAGATGAGGACGGCCATGATGAAGGGGATGACGGCGCCGGAGAAGAAGAAGAAGGCGAGCAGTTTGAACATGTTGAAGAGCTCGCGCGGGGTTTCGGGCGAGGTGAAGTAGACGCCAAAGTGCTGGAGGCCGACGAAGCTGGCTTCGACGCCGGGCCGCCAGCGGTAGAAGGCGCGAAGGAGGCCGAGGATGGGCGGGTAGTAGTTGAAGATGAGGAGGAGGATGAAGATGGGGGCAAGAAGGGCGTAGGCCTGCCAGGAGCGGCGCATTGCCTGCCAGGTTGAGAGCTCACTTGACCTGAGGGGAATCCTTCTGCCGGCGTCGGCGGCGCTGCCCTGTTCTGCAGTTGCTGTACCTTCTGTCATGCTATCTCCCTGAGCTATTCCTGATTCAGGACCTCGAATCCGGGAGGAATTCTAGTGTGCGTTCAGTTTGAGAGACTGCGTATTTCGTATCGCGTATTATGTAGAGGCCGACACGAGAGGTGCGACACCATTTTGAGAGCCACGCGAAAAGTCCTGGTGTCGGTCGGGAATTGAAGCAGGGACGCTCATTCAGGCTATTTGAGAGTCACATCCATTGGTCAGGCCGAAACCGGCAGCCAGAGTTCCCCTCTGGAGTGCACCGGTTCAGTCTGAGGAGGTCGGGTTTTCGACTGGCACTTCGATGGAGAAGCTCTTGTCTACCTCGAGCCAGCGCCCGATGTTAATGTCGATGACGTTGATAATTGAGTCCGTTTTGATGTCGTAGGCGGTGGCCGGATTGGGCGTGAAGGTGATTTCGACTTCGCCGTTTTCGTCGGTGTAGGACCACTCGGGGATCATGAGGCCGTTGCCGGGCTGCAGCCAGGCCTGCAAGGTGTCGTTGACGCGCGGTTGGCCGTTTTCGGTGACACGGACGGTGAGAATGATCGAGTCTTCGCCGTCGGATACTACTTTTTCCTTGTTGAACTCGCCTTCAATCACGACGTTGTTGAGACGCACCAGCGATTGGATGAAGTCGGCGGCAAGGAGGGCGAGTATCAGGAAGAGCAGGCCGACAGCGGCCAAGCGGATTTTGCGTAGCATCGGAGCGGCAGGAGGGAGAGAGAATGTGGTGAGCGGACAGGGCGTGTCAGGC
Organism: Caldilineaceae bacterium; assembly: GCA_028819675.1. Next base: position 4,261 of record JAPPKT010000043.1, read on the forward strand.
CGCGGCCCGCTCACCAAGAGATTTAACGATTTAGCTGTCTGCTTCCTGGTCGGCGAGCAGGGCTTCGTAGCGGGCGACACCTTC
>JAPPKT010000542.1 GCA_028819675.1 Caldilineaceae bacterium
GGGCCTTTGGCGCCCCCCGTTTGGGGGGGGCCCCCCCCCCCCCAACGCCCCCCCCTAAAACCTCCCGCCGCAGCGACTGTAAGGATAATTCGACCTTGACGACCCGCTGCGACCGAACTTCCATCCACCACGCATCGTGCCTTGTACCCAACGTGAGCCAACGCAGGCAAGGCAACTCCCAATTGCGCCCAATATACACCGTTGTGATCATCAAGAGCCTGCTACAGAATTAGGGACTGCTTAACAGCCTGGACGGCAGCCGATACGTAGCGATAACGGACTACGCCTGCAAGGCAAAGATGTACCTCAGCCTCCGGCTGTCCAGGTCGACATGCTTTCGGTGCATTCCCAGTACCGGACCAAAGCCTCAGATTTCCACTTGGGGTCTCAATAGGAGAGGATTAGGGAAGCTCTTCTTGCCCGCGCCTGTCGAAGTGAGATTGAAGCGGGCTTCCGCCTCGGGGGCGCTACGTCTGGCCAGCCCTGCTGCGAATATGTGGCGCCGACAATGCGACCGTTAGAAGGCATACCACGAAAATGACCAGGAGAACACCCGCGCCTATCGGATGCAGCGCCGCCATTTCCCCTTCAAAATAAGCGATCAACAGGCTGATCGCAATGGCCCCATTGCCGACAATCGCCGCCAGCAACCAGGCCGGATGCAGGTCCCTTTCCATCGAAGCCGCCAGCAGTCCAATCCCCAAACCAATCAACGCCCCGCCTCCTATACGGGCCGTCCACGCTGATCCAAGCATGACCCCGGCTGCCACGAACAAGTCTCGCGGATACACTAGCAGCAGCAGCCCCAGCCCCAATCCGATCAGGATAGCATTGACCCGCAAACAGAGGCGCGCTGGGCGGTAGTGGTCGGTGAAAGTATATGCCATCGCAGATTCAGTGCGCTTTCAGGTGAGAGGCCTGCCAGGCCGGTCGCAGTAGGGCCGCATCCGGTAATCCTGTTCACCACATGGCTCGGGCAGTATAACAAACCCTTCCTGGCCTGTCAGCCCAACAGGACACGCCCCTTCTCCGCGCAACTGCCCTTCGCCCACAGCTGACCCGTCCCCTCCCATTTCGTTCCCAGCTAGGTCACTGTGATACACTGCCTTCTACGCGCCGCAGCGGCCCATCCACCTCTGATTTGGGAGGGCAAACCTGGCACGTCGGGACATCGACCTATCCGAAAGGCGTAGGGAAACACACATAAGAGGAGCCCACCCGTGAGCCAAAGGATCTGGATCGTCCGCCATGGCAATCGCGAAGACTTTCAGAACCCCGGCTGGGCCAAAACCGCTTCTCGGCCCTTTGACCCCGCTCTGTCCGCCGACGGGGAGACGCAGGCGAAGGAAGTAGGCCTGAGCCTGCAGGGCAAACAGGTCCACCGTGTCTTCGCATCCCCCTTCCTGCGCACAATTCAGACAGCCTCACACATCGCCGACGCACTTGACCTGCCGGTATGCCTCGAACCGGGCATCGGCGAGATCCTGCCCAACGTCAAATCCACGCCGGAACTGTTGCCTGAAGACGAACGCCGCCGGCGTTTTCCCCGCATCGACGAGGAGTACACTGCCACCTATGAGCTTCCTTATCCGGAGACTTCGGAAGAGGGCCACGAACGGGCTGCGCTCGCCGCGCGCACGCTGACCGACGGCTTTCCCGACAAAAACATGCTCATGGTTACCCACGGCGCCCCGGTCGTCGGTATCGTGCGCGGCCTGTCCGGTCTCGCCGACCGCATCACCGTGCCCCTATGCTGCATCTTCACCCTGCAGCGAAATGGCAGTGGTTGGGACGTCGTACAGCTCTCCGAGACCTCTCACCTCAGCAACCAGGAGTCCAGCAAGCGCTACGCTCACTCCGGCTGAATCCTCAGCCTGAGTGGTACCAGCCGGCCGTGCGCCCGCGCCGCATAGATCTCAGCCGCGTGGTCCGCCGTATGTGCCGACGTCGATACTAGCAGATTTACGACGTTACCCCGCTCACCTTCGTCATACTCCACCTCCGTCCGCATGGCCTCGTCGCTCATCCTTCGGCAACGGTTGACGATGCGCCGGTGGCAGGTAGCCAGCCCGTCCAACACCTCGATCATCGTCAAGCCGGCGCGAGCATCCTGAAGCCGTGCGTTAACCGTATCCACTTCCCCACTCGCCCATTCGGAAAACTCGTCTCCGCCTTTAACCTCCTGGCCCTCCGACCGCGCGTCCGTCAGCGAAATGTCAGGCCAGCGCTTAACCAGCTCCAGTACATACTCGTCCCATGCAAGGATGTGGGCCAGAAGGTCGCGAACGGTCCAGTCCCCGCTGACCAGCACCGTCGTGCAACTCTCCTCCGTAAGGCCTGTGATGGAGTCCAACAGGCTGTTGAAATGACGCCGGTAAAAGCGGAACAGATGCTCGCGGCCCCAGCGGTCGGTCGAAAAGCAATAGCGATGTACGTCAACCGCGTGCTCAGCCACGTGTTCAGGCATTCGCTCCAGCAGCGCTTTAACGATCTGGCTGCGTTTGCCTCGGTCCTCGTACTCCGCCTCGATCTGGTCGTCACTGAGCGAAAGCGCGAAACTGATCAGTGCCTGCCGCGCCTCGTCCGCCTCCGTCAGTACCGTGTCCCAGCTTCGATTCTCGTTCGCAGCCATTTCGTCATTTGACCCCACCGACGCCGGTACCGGCTCCACCCTGTGAGGATCGATCGCCGACTGCATTCGTCGCAGTTGGAAACTGTCCCAGTATGCAATGTGTGCCGCTGATGCCAGTGGAGTCCACCCGTTTTCAAGACAGGGTCGCGTGTACTCCTCAGGTTCCAGCAGAAACAGAGGCCATCGATAATTGAGATAGCTTCTGCGCAGTTTTTCAGCGTATTCGGCCCCCAACTCGCCGGCAGGAGCCGCTGGAATTTGCGTCATGTTTTTCTTTCCTTACGTTTTGAATGAGCGCAGCCGGTTAAATGCCGCCGCCAGTTCGTGGCGTCGAAACTGGGCGAACTCCCCTGTCCGGCGGCGCTCCAGCACATCCAATCCTTCTGCTTCGATATCGGCCATGATCAGGTCCAGAATCTCAGACAGAGTACGATGCCCGTCGATATACCGGCGCCGGGCGTAGTCGAGCGCCGCCCCGATTGCCCTGGTCTGCGCCCAATGCACGATCTGCTCCACTGCCGCCAGGTCCAGCGTTTCCCTTCCGAACTGGATCGTCTGTATGCCTCTCGTCCTGAAACTTGACTCTCTCCGCCCTTTCCTTGGGTCGACGCTCCCAGGCCGCGGCCTGCGTTCTAGGCTGACATCGAACCGGTTATTATCCTCAATGATCCGGCCGGTGGGATAGTCCGCGGCAACCGCCGCTGCGCGCGCAGTCACATCGTGGGGCCGAAACGTCTCCATTGCAACAACCGTGTCGGCTACATCCAGGTAATCGCCGCTGCCGCCAACCACGAGCACTGTACTGACGCCAAACTCACTGTACATCCGGATCACTCGGTCGATATACGGTGTGATCGGCTCACTTTCCTTCGGCACCAGGGCCTGCATCCGGGCATCCCGGATCAGGAAGTTCGTAGCGGCCGTATCCTCGTCAATGAGCAGCCCGCTTGCCCCCGACTCCATCGCCTCAACGATCGCTGCCGCTTGGCTTGTCGAGCCGCTTGCATTTTCGCTTGAAAAACGGCGCGTCGACTTTCCCAGCGGCAGATCCCCGATGAAGGCCGAGATATCAACCCCGCTGACCGCCCGCCCATCCTCCGCCCGTATCTTGACCAGGTCCGGCGCGCTGACAACAAGCTCGCGGCCGTCACCCGGGCGGTGGTTGTACACGCCCCGTTCAATCGCCCGCAACAGCGTCGACTTGCCGTGGTAGCCGCCCCCGACAATGAGCGTCACGCCCTCCCCAACCCCCATACCCGTCACCGATCCCGCATTGGGAAGGGAAAACGCGATCCGCCGGCTTTCCGGCGAGCTGAATGGAATGACCTCTTCGCCGCCCATCGGGCGGTCATCGACCCCGCTCAAACGCGGCAAAATCGAGCCATCCGCAACGAAAGCAATCAGACCCCGCCGCGCAAGCATCGAACGCAAAGCGTCGGCGTCCTCGTTCGCGGCTGCATGCCGCCACAACTCTTCCTCCGCATGACTGCGGGCCATGAGGCTGCTTTCTATGATCCTAGGTACCTCCTCCAAAAGCAGTTGGCATGCCTGCCTCCCCAGCACCCTCCTGCCCTGCGCAGGCAATCCGACCGTAAATCTCGCCTCGACGGTCCCGTCGCCACGGACCCGCACCGCTGTGTTGGCTAGCACCTGCTGGCCCGGCGCCTCGATTCGAATCTCGCCGCTCTTGCCGCTCCCTC
>JAPPKT010000397.1 GCA_028819675.1 Caldilineaceae bacterium
TGAAGGACACCTGCACTGGAATCACTTGAACGGGCTGAAAGTTAGGTTGGAATGGACAGACGATTGAAATTGAGCGGTGGCCGAACTTTCCGATTATGGTGGGTCCCAAAGTTTGGACCACGAAACGGGTAAAACAAGGTGCATCCAGACGATCGGATCTCCTCCGCATTCAGCTCATCATTCCAAAACCAAAACGGCAGCACCGAAAACTCCCTCGGCGGGTCGGCGAACGTGGCAAGTGAATCGTTCATGGTCATGTCCCTGTATACATTGGCAGTTCGACCACGTCAGTCACGCTGTAGTGTACTCCATCCCCCAAGGTCCCGGCACATGCCGGATGGCGCATTTCAGGCCGGGCATAGTCGCAGCACCCAAAAAGTCGACTTCAGGGCAATTGCATCAAAATCAGTGATAAATCGGTGATATAATAGCGACGTGCTGAACTGAAGTAGGCATAACTGAATGCGTATCTTCACTGCCACCAAGCCATGATTCCCCCTGGCAGGGAATCTGAAGGCCGGGGAGGACCCTTCCAGGACGGGTATCTGCCCAGCACCCAACCAAGACAGCGAGGAAACGTGCGCGAAGTCAAGCGCAAAAGCCCTGGAAAAGGAATACTGCCCGACCTGACCCGATTTAGCCCGACCTTATGCCTCCAGACATGACACCCTGCCCCCAACCGTTAGCCGACCGTCGTGAGTCCGGCGTCTGTGAGAGAGTCGTGGAGAGGCTGCCAGTACCGGGAGTCGGCTCCGGAAACGAAAAAACTGATGCGAAACCGTAACAACAAAAATGGGTTAGGAAAATTTTTTCGCCCGACTTCACCCGACTTCACCCGACTTAACCCGACATAACCCGACTTGACCCGACATGAACCGACCAACTCGTCCCACCATGTCAGAGCTCGTACAACTCTCGTACAACGCACGCAAACACTCGTTCAGGCCCGCCAGCGCCAGCAAGGCCCCCGTCACAGCCCACTGCACAAACTGCATGCACTGCAGGTCAGACAACATGAAAACGCTCGCAAACGCTCATAAACGCTCGCAAACTCTCGTCCAACGCTCATACGAGACAACCAGCGCCAACCAGGCCCTAATCACAGTTAATCCCTTAAATCCCACAAAATCACAGTTCAGACAACTGCCCTGAAGTTGACCGTCAATACCGATGCAAAGTAGCATCAGCTATGCCGGAACAGGCCGCGTCACGCGATCGCGAACTGTTCTCGCCGGAAACTCCCACAACAAACATTCTAAAGAATGAAACTGGAAGAACTCACAACCAATGCCGCTGTCGAAGGCGTCCTGGCAAACAGCCTCGTCACAGTGGTCAACGTGCAGTGGTACGGGGACGACGCCGTAGAATTGACCTACAAGACACCCGCGGGCGAGGTCGCCAACGAGCTCCTCTACCGCGACGACGAGTCCCGCATCAGCGTCGCCGAGCAGGCCCGCCCCTGGAGCTTCGACGGCGACGGCGCCCTCTTCCGCCTCGTTTCCGAGGCCCAGCGCATCCGCCTCGCCCATCTTTTCGACCCGCTCCTGGCCGTCCACACCTCCGACGTCGAGCCTCTCCCCCACCAGATCACCGCCGTCTACGAAGCCATGCTGCCCCGTTCGCCGCTGCGCTTCCTCCTCGCCGACGACCCCGGCGCCGGCAAGACCATCATGGCCGGCCTCCTCATCAAGGAGCTGATCGCCCGCGGCGACCTCCAGCGCTGCCTCGTCGTCTGTCCCGGTGGCCTGGCCGAACAGTGGCAGGACGAGCTCTACCGCCGCTTCCAGCTGCCCTTTGAAATCCTCACCAACGACAAGCTCGAAGCCGCCCGCACCGGCAACTGGTTCCTTGAGACCGACCTCGTCATCGCCCGCCTCGACAAACTCTCCCGCGACGAGGAAGTGCAGCAGAAACTCAAGGCCCGCGACTGCGACTGGGACCTCGTCGTCTGCGACGAAGCCCATAAAATGTCGGCCAGCTACTTCGGCAGCGAACCGCGCTATACCAAGCGCTACCGCCTCGGCCAGCTCCTCTCCGACCTGACCCGCCAATTCCTCCTCATGACTGCCACGCCCCACAACGGCAAAGAGGAAGACTTCCAGCTCTTCATGGCCCTGCTCGACAGCGACCGCTTCGAGGGCAAGTTCCGCGACGGCGTACACAACGTCGATGTCTCCGACCTCATGCGCCGCATGGTAAAGGAGAAACTGCTCAAGTTCGACAGCACGCCCCTTTTCCCCGAGCGCATGGCCTACACCGTCCCCTACAAACTGTCGCCCGAAGAAGAGCAGCTCTACACCGCCGTCACCCAGTACGTGCGCGAAGAGTTCGACCGCGCCGGCGCGCTCGAAAACGACAAACGCGCCGGAGCCGTCGGCTTCGCCCTCACCATCCTCCAACGCCGCCTCGCCTCCTCCCCGGAAGCCATCTACCGTTCCTTGCGCCGCCGCCGCGAGCGCCTGCAGGGCCGCCTCCAGGAGTTGGAGGGACTGCAGCGCAAGGGCGAGACCGCTCTAATCGCCGCGCCCGCCATGTTGGCGCTCGACAGCGAAGACTTCGAAGACCTGGAAGACGCCCCCGAAAACGAGATCGAGGCCCAGGAGGGAGAGGTCCTCGATCAGGCCACCGCCGCCCAGACCATCGATGAGCTGCAGCAGGAGATCGGCACCCTCACAGGCCTGGAAGCCGGGGCCGGGCGCGTCCTGCGCAGCGGGCGCGATACCAAGTGGCTCCAGCTGGGAGAACTGCTCGACAAGCTGTTCATCCGCACGCTCGCCGAGACCCGCGTCCCCTACGGCGCCGGCAAAATCGCCGACCCCGTGCCCTCTCCCCTGCAGAAACTGGTCATCTTCACCGAGCACCGCGATACCCTCAACTATCTGCATACCCGCATCGCCGGCCGCCTGGGACGCGAGCAGGCCGTCGTCACCATTCACGGCAGCCTCCGCCGCGAGGAGCGCCACGCCGCCGAAGAAGCCTTCCGCCACGACCCCCAAGTGCGCGTCCTCCTCGCCACCGACGCCGCCGGCGAGGGCATCAACCTCCAGCGCGCCCACCTCATGGTCAACTACGACCTGCCCTGGAACCCCAACCGCCTCGAGCAGCGCTTCGGCCGTATCCACCGCATCGGCCAGACCGAGGTCTGCCATCTCTGGAACCTGGTCGCCTCCGAGACACGCGAGGGCGACGTATACGAGCGTCTGCTCGAAAAACTGGAGCAAGCCCGCCAGACGCTCGGCGGCCAGGTATTCGACGTGCTCGGCAAAATGCAGTTCGACGGCAGGCCGCTGCGCGAGCTGCTTGTCAATGCCATCCGCTACGGCGAGCAGCCTGAAGTGCGTGCCCGCCTCACCACCACCGTCGAAAACGCCTTCGATCCCCAAAAGCTGAGCGAACTGCTCGAAGAGCGCTCCCTGACGCCCGACACAATGGACTCCAGCCGCGTCCACAGCGTGCGCGCCCGCATGGAGCGCGCCGAAGCCCGCCGCCTCCAGCCCCACTACATCGAGTCCTTCTTCCTCGAGGCCTTCCAGCGCGTCGGTGGACGTGCCCGCCAGCGCGAAAGCCGCCGCTACGAGGTCACGCATGTCCCCGCCCCCGTGCGCAACATCGAGCGCACCGTCGGCGCCGGCCTGCCCGTCCTGCGCCGCTACGAACGCATCGCCTTCGAAAAGTCCCTCGCCGCCGGCGACAACCATCCCCCCGCAGCCTTCGTCTGCCCCGGCCATCCCCTCCTCGACGCCGTCATCGACAGCACCCTCCCAAGCCATCGCGACCTCCTCAAGCAGGGCGCCGTCCTCGTCGACGAACGCGACCCCGGCGCCGAACCCCGCGTCCTCTTCTTCCTCGAACACGCCATCCAGGACGCCAGCCTCACCCGCGCCGGCACCCGCCGCGTCATCTCCAAGCGCATGCTCTACGTCGAGCTCGACGCCGCCGCCAACGCCCGCCACGTCGAATACGCCCCCTACCTCGACTATCGCCCCCTGGCCGCAGACGAACCGGAATACGAAGCCATCCTCGCCCGGCCCGAATGCACCTGGATCGGAGCCGGCCTGGAACAGACCGCCCAGCGCTACGCCGTCGCCAGCGTCGTACCCGAACACGTCGAAGAGATCCGCCGCGCCCGCCAGCCGCTTCTCGACAAAACACGCGACGCCGTACAGGACCGGCTGACCAAAGAGATCTCGCACTGGGACCGCCGCGCCGAAGACCTCAAACTGCAGGAGCAATCCGGCCGCGCCAACGCCCGCCTCAACTCCGCCCAGGCCCGCCACCGCGCCGACCGCCTTGAGGA
>JAPPKT010000354.1 GCA_028819675.1 Caldilineaceae bacterium
TCACATAGCCCGTCAGCGGGTCCATGCTGGCCAGGTCCCCCGTCAGAAACCAGCGGTTCCCCAGCTCGTCATGCACAAAACTCTCCGCCGTCTTCTGTGGTGCCCGCCAGTACTCGTCGAACACATTGCTCCCCCGCAGCAGCAGTTCCCCTTCCTCGCCCGCCGGCAGGTCCTCCCCCTTTGCGTCCACAATGCGCGCGAACACGCCCGGCAACGGCGTGCCCACCGTACCCGCCACGCGCGGCCCCGCGTAGGGATTGCTGAAATTCATCCCCGTCTCCGTCATCCCGTAGCGCTCTAGGATCCGCTTCCCCGTCAGCCGCTCAAACGCATTGTGGACCTCCGCCGGCAGCGGCGCGCTGCCAGAACAGAACAGCCTCACCGACGAAAAGTCGGGCGCCACTGCCGTTTGCGCCAGCATGTCCACCAGCCGCGTATAGATCGTCGGTACCGCAAAAAACAGCGTAGCCCCGCCGCTCGCAAGCGTCCTCACCGTCTCCGTCGCATCGAATCCCGTGCGCAACCGCACCGTCGCCCCCATCGCCAGCGCGCAGTGCAGCCCCACCACCAGCCCGTGCGTATGAAACAGCGGCAGCGGCAGCAGCAGCACGTCGTCCGCCTGCCACGCCCACGCGCTCAGCAGGCCCGTCACCGTCGCCAGCACATGGTTATGCGTCAGCACCGCCCCCTTGCTCGTGCCCGTAGTACCGCTCGTATACATAATCAGCGCAGTATCCTCACCGCGCGTCAACGGCCGCGAAGCACTCGTCCACGCCTCGCCGTCAGCCTCTTCCAGCCAGCTCGCCGCCCTGTCCACCGACAGCACCGTCAACCCTGGCCCGACCTCAATCCCCACCATCCCGTCCAGCACCGGCCAGTGCTCCTCCTCGATCATCAGCAACGCCGGCTCTGCATCGTTCAGAATATGGCTGAGCTCCCGCCTGCGGTAGCGCAGATTGATCGGCACCATGATCGCGCCCACCTCCAGCGTCGCCAGGTACGCGATCACGAACTCCGGCCGGTTGCACAGATACAGCGCAACCCGGTCCCCCTTCTGCACGCCCATCCGCGCAAATGCAGCCGCCCATCTCCCCACCTCCCGCTGCAGTTCCGCAAAGGTCAACTCCAGCGACGCCAGCGGCCCGCGCGTATCTCTGAATTCGATCGCAACCTTGTCCGGCTGCCGCTCGCGGCCAATCGCAAAAAGAGTCAAAAGGTTCATTGTGCCCTGCCTGTTGAATGTCGTCTGTCCCGCCCCGCCATTATAGAATCTTGCCCCTTTTTCGCAACCTCGCTCGGGAGGAATCCTCACTCTACTCCGCACCACGCGCGCGAGCAACTACCTCAAACCTGAGAGAGTAAGGCAGTCGCTACCCAATGAAGAAAGGTTGCGTGGTCAGGGAGAGCACCCATCAGATGCTCGCCGTCCTACCCCATGGACTCGGGCGTCCTCACCAGGGTAAGCCAGACAAAGAGGGCAAACTATCGTCTTGATCCTGAACTGGCAAAACTGGAGAAATCTGTACCCTGACGGGCAAAGAGGGGAGTCTACTAACAGAACATTCAGACTGCGAGGTGCATATTCTCCATGGAACGTCACCTACAGCCCGACCGCGGGGCACGTCCACTAAAAACTAAAAACTGACAACTAAAAACTGCCGTTCAAACAAAGCCCAGCTCTTCCAACAGCGCCTTCGTACTCGGCTTGGCCGGCACCTCGTGGCAACCGCGGCAGCGGGCCTCATAGCTCTCGCTGCCGCCCACAAGAATAACCGGTTCATCATAGCGGGCCGGCTTCCCGTCGATCAGCCGTTGCGTGCGCGTGGCCGGCGCGCCGCAGCGCACGCAGATGGCGTGCAGCTTGTCCACCTGTTCAGCCAGCGCCATCAGCATCGGCATCGGCCCGAACGCCTCGCCGCGGAAGTCCTGGTCCAGGCCCGCCGCAATCACCTGCTTACCCTGGTCCGCCAGCTCCTGGCAGATGCCTGCCACCGCAGGATTGAAAAACTGCACTTCGTCGATCGCCACCACCTCCGTACCCCGCTTCACCCGGTTCAGCAAGGAAGCGGTGTCCTCCAGTATGGTGACGTCACCTCGAGACATGCCGTTGTGCGACGCCAACAGCTCGCGGCCGTATCGATTGTCGATCTGGGGTTTGAAAAGCTGGATGCGGCGCCGCGCAATTTCGGACCGGCGCACGCGGCGCAGCAGCTCTTCTGTCTTGCCGCTGAACATCGAACCACAAATCAGCTCGATCCATCCGCCGCCGGACTGGGAATTCATTCTGTGGTCCGCTCGCGCCACAGGCTTACGCTTCCACCTCGGCCTCTGCTCCGGCTTCGACTTCCGCCTCGTACCTGGACATAACCTCGGCCGCGGCCTCCTCGGGATCGTCGCCGCGCGCCCTCGCCCGCCGTGCCGCCGCCTCGGCCTCCTGCCGCGCCTCCACCTCAATCCGCTGGCGGGCCGCCGCACTCTGCCTCGATTCCAGCCGCCTCACAAACCGCTCAACCCGGCCGACCGAATCGACGATACGCTGTTCACCCGTATAGAACGGATGGCACTGGCTGCAGATGTTGACGTTGATCTCCGCCGCCGTGCTGCCGGTCACCCAACTGTTCCCGCACGAGCAGTTGACCTGCGCCGCAGGGAAATATTCGGGATGAATCTCTGGCTTCATTTCTCTATACCTTCCCCAGCGCCATCTTCTCTTCCGCCGTGTAGACGCTGACCTTCTTGCGGTTCTTCTTTGCCCACTCAAAGGTCACGTAACCGTCCTGCATCGCAAAGAGCGTGTCATCCTTGCCCTTACCGACATTCGTACCGGGGAAGATCGGCGTACCCCGCTGGCGTATGATGATGCTGCCGCACTTCACAAACTCGCCGCCGTATCGCTTGACGCCCAGCCGCTGACCGTTCGAATCCCGGTTGTTACGGCTGGAGCCGCCGCCTTTTTTGTGGGCCATTTTCCTTACTCCTCTTTCTTCTCGTTATCTTCGGCGTCGTCAGCTTTCTTGCCTCTGCCAACCAAGCCCCTGAGATTCTTCGTTACAGCGTCCACTGCGTCTTCGGCCAAATCACCCACAGCCTCCACCGCATCGCTCGCCGCGTCGCCGACAGCCTCGACCGCGTCTTCCGCCAGATCGCTGACGGCCTCCACCGCGTCGCCGGCCTTGTCGCCAACGGCTTCCGCTGCCTCGCTGGCCATGTCACTGACCGCCTCGACCGCGTCGCTGGCTACGTCGCCGACCGCCTCAACCGCCTCGCCGGCCGCTTCACCGACCGCCTCGACCGCGTCGCCCGCCTTGGCAACCGTCTCCTCGACCGCATCCACCGCCCTGTCCACGATGTCGGCCTCTTCCTCCACGTCCGCCTCGACAGTCTCTTCTGCCTCGACTGTTTCTACCGCTTCTACCGCTTCGGCAACCGAGTCGGTCTCAGCCACCGCCGCCGCGGCGGCAACCTCGGCTACGGCCGCCGCAACGATCTCCTCGGGCGTTGCCTCTTCCTTCTCCTCTTCCCCATACTCAAAACCGTCGCCGCTGATCTTGTCGATCTGCAGACGGGTCAGGTACTGCCTGTGCCCGCGGCGCACGCGCACCCGCTTCTTCGGGCGATAGCGAAATACCAGAATCTTCTCACCCCGGTGCTGCCCCGTTATCCTCGCCGTGACCGACGCGCCCGCCACATTCGGCTGGCCGATCTCGATGCCTTCCTCGCCGGCCACCATCAACACATCTTCCAGCACGATGCTGTCGCCGACGTCGCCCGCCAGCTTCTCTACCTCAAGAATATCGCCGGGCGAAACCCTGTACTGCTTTCCGCCGGTTCGAACCACTGCGTACATCTTCCTCTCTCCTTTGACCGCGCCCGGAGAAACGATACTCTGCTGCTCCGGAACTTCGGATAGCGGCTTGCGGGCACTCTACTGCACACGCCCCACCCGCGGGGCGCATTTGGCGCCGCAATTCGGACGAAAAATGGGCTGGCATCCTCAGCCAATTGCTACCCGCCTCACCAGGTCAACAACCCTGCGGCAGGCCACCCACACAAACAAAAAGTATATGACAAGACCCGCGATCGACCAAATTCGGACCGGGTTCGATCAATACGCGATCTCAACAGCCGACTCCCGCCCCCACACTCCCCCAACAGGCCCATACCGCCGTCCAATTCACCAGGAACGCAGCTACTGACCCCCATTGAGTGCGCGGCCCGAGCGAGGCGAGTGAAGTTTTCTCTCTCCTCACTCCTCTCCCCTCTCTCCTCGCATTTGGGCGGTCGGGCCTAT
>JAPPKT010000530.1 GCA_028819675.1 Caldilineaceae bacterium
CATGCCCGACGGCAGCCCGACCTGGCGCTACTACTGGCAGGTCGGCGTCAACGGCTCCACCTACCCCACCCACAGCCTCGGCCCCTGCCTCATGTGGATCAAAGAGCGCCCCGAACGCATCAGTTGCATCGGCACCGGCATCTGGACCGATCCCGAACACGCCATGGAGGACACGGTCCTGCTCCTGTGCAAGACCGCCAGCGAAAAACTGATGCGCATACGCGTAGATATGCTCTCCAAACGCCCGCACGCCATGACCAACTACACGCTGCAGGGCACCAAAGGCGCCTACGAAAGCAGGCGCCGCCCGGGTGAGGGCGACTGGATCTGGCTGGAGGATTTCTGCGACGACCCTGATGTATGGGTCCCGCTGGAGACATTCGAGGAAGAGTACATGCCGGAGATCTGGCGCGACCCGCCCGAAGAGGCGGTCCGCGCCGGCCACGGCGGCGGAGACTACTTCGAGGTGATGGACTTCGTGGACGCCCTACAGGGACGCAAGCCGCCCCCGATCGACATCCACGCCGCCATGGACATGACCCTCCCAGGCCTGGTCAGCCAGGACTCGATCCGCCAGGGCGGCGAATGGCTGGAAGTGCCCAACTCCCGCGAGTGGTAAACAACAGGGGACTGTGTACAGAAAATAGTCGCTGGCCCAGCGACTGGCAATAGCACCTTAACAACCTAATACCCCCGTTCGACTTTGGCCGTTGAGAGGCTCTCTCTTCTCACTCCTCTTCACTCTCTCCTATCAGTTAAGCCTCTCGACGACCCCGGCCGCGCCCATGCCCCCGCCAATGCACATGGTGACGAGGCCAAGCTGCTTGTCCTGCCGCGCCAGTTCGTGCAGCATCTGAACCGTCAGCTTGGCGCCGGTGCAGCCCAACGGGTGCCCGAGCGCGATTGCCCCGCCGTTGACGTTGACCTTCTCCTCGTCCAACCCCAGTTCGCGGATCACCGACAGTGCCTGAACCGCAAAGGCTTCGTTCAGCTCCACCAGGTCGATCTCATCCAGACTGACGCCGGCCAGCTTGAGCGCCTTGGGCACAGCCGCCACCGGGCCGATTCCCATGATCTCAGGCGCAACCCCGCCGACCGCGAAGCTGCGGAAACGCGCCATCGGTTCCAGCCCCAGGTCCTCCGCCTTCTCCTCGCTCATCACCAGCACGGCCGCAGCACCGTCGCTCGTCTGGCTGCTGTTGCCGGCCGTGACCGTCCCCTGCGCATGGAAGACCGGCCGCAGCTTGGCCAGCGCCTCAGCCGAAGAATCGCGACGGACACCCTCATCCTTGTCGAATACGAGATTGTAGGTCTTGGTGCCGCCTCCCTCGCCCAGCGTGAGCTCCACCTCCAACGGCACGATCTCGTCGTCGAACTTGCCTGCGTCCTGCGCCGCGGCCGCGCGCTGATGGCTGCGCAGAGCGAATGCATCCTGCTCCTCACGCGTCACCTCATACTGGCGCGCCAGGTTCTCCGCAGTCAGCCCCATGCCGATGTACACGCCGGGATGCTCCTTCGCCAGCGTGGGGTTGGCCATGAACTTATTGCTGCTCATCGGCACCTGCGACATCGTCTCCACGCCGCCGGCGATAACGGCCTCGCCCATCCCGCACATGATCTGCTGCGCGGCCAGCGCGATCGTCTGCAGCCCGCTCGAGCAGAAGCGGTTCACGGTCTGCGCCGGCACCTCCACCGGCAGGCCAGCGCGCAGGCTGGCGATACGGCTCACGTTCATGCCCTGCTCGGCCTCCGGCATGGCGCAGCCCATGATGACGTCGTCAATCTCCTTGGCCTCCACAGCCGGCGCCCGTTCCATCACGGCCCCAATTGCCGCAGCAGCCATCTCCTCAGGCCGGGTCGTGCGCAATGTCCCGCGCGGGGCCTTGCCAATAGCAGTACGAGCGGCGGAAACGATAACAGCGCTGGTCATAGTGAAATGCTCCTCTTTGAAACTGGGCTACACGAAGTTTGCATCGGTCTGACGAAAAAGGCCGTTTCCCCAGGATTCATTCGGTTTCTCAAGTTCAGACCAACAGAAGCCTTCGAGAATGAGTAAAAGGAATATGAACAACTGAGAAGCGTGCGTGATGACCTCGAAATCCGCAATCAGACGCCATGAAGGAAATTGTTATCCAACAGGGCTCTGTTTAGCAAGCCAAGATTGTCTTCTCAGCCCAGAGCACGACCGAGTCGGCGATCTCCACCGCCTCAAGGTACTCCTGTTCGGTAACCGGCCTCACAACTCATTACAGCGTAAATGGTGAGTTTTTCGGCCCTCAAAAGTACCTCGGGGACTTCGACTCCTTCTTTCTCGATCATTGACACCAGTCGAGAAAGGTCTTGAACGAATGGGAACTGTATGCTGCGCAGGACCATCACAGCCTTTAGGGACTTCTCGGCAGCCTGCTGGGCCTCGAAGCACAGGTCTTCCAAATAGGCTCCGGGAATCCGATTCTTTGCCAGTGCCAGATTGCTTCTGGCGCGATTCAGCCATTCTCGAGGGTCGTCGGGAGGGAAGCGTTCAGGGGTTTTCATATATGACTCTGCCCTCTTGGAGGGCGGGCCTGAAAACCAGAGCGTGACTGTTCTTGTAACGTTCCACATCCTCCGGAGCGACTACGAGCGCGTCAACGGCTGTTCCCACACCATGCAGCCTCATATAAATCCGGCCCATCAGGTCAAGGGCGTCTCCCCCCTCCTTGATGATGAGCAGGTCGAGGTCGCTGTGGCGAGTCATGTCGCCGCGTGCAGCTGAGCCGAAGAGTATGATTTTCTCAGGATCGGCAACTTCTACAATGCGCCGGATCACTTCAGCCAGGACTGCCTGGTCATGCATACAAAACTCCTGGTCGGCTTGCCTCTTGCCAAATGGACAAGGTGCTCGTGCCAGCTACAGAAACAGCGAAATCTTACTTCTCCGAATCCATTGAGTCAAACTCTTACCGCCCGGCTTGGGTGATGCAGAATTGGAGTACCGCAACCTCTCGCAAGGAGTGAATTGCCATCACTACATTCACGCGCAGTCAGACGCGCTTGAAGGCTGTCTTTAGTTTCGCAACGGCTTCCCGTTCTTCAGCATGTGCCAGATGCGTTCATGGCTCTTGGGGTAGCCGCACAGGGTCTTGAAAGCTTCCCGCTCCAGGTCGAGGAAATACTGCTCGTCCATCCAGGCCGGCTGGCTGAGCTCACCGCCGCAAAGAACGTAGGCCAGTTGGTCGGCGATGATCGCTTCGTGCGCGGTGATGAAACGTGCTTCGCGCATCATGTGGATGCCCACCCGCAAATTGGCGAGGTAGTCACGGCCGGCCGCGTAGATGTTGCCGGTGACGTCGGGCGGCCTGTAACCTTCTTCGGCCATGCGAAGGACCTCTGCCTTGGCGTCTGCAAGCAGATGGTCGGCGTTCATCACAACACGGTCCCGGGGACCCAGAAAGCCCATCTGGCGCGCCTCTTCAGCTGAGCCCGAAACCTTGGCGAGAGCGACAAGCTCGAATACCTTCTGCAGATGAGAGGCGGGATCCCCATTCTGCATCTTCATGTGAGGGCTGACCAGACGGCGTATCAGCTCCTTGCACCCGCCGGCAGCGGGGATCAGGCCGACGCCAACCTCGACCTGGCCGATGTACAGCTCCGCATGCGCCACGATGCGGTCGGCACACATCGTTACTTCAGCGCCTCCGCCCAGAGCCAGTTGATAGGGTGCTGCCACAACAGGCCTGGGCGCGCGCCGCAGCTGCAGGATCATCTGTTGCAGCGCCCTGATGGCCGCGTCCAACTTTTCCGTATCTCCGGACTGGGCCAGAGCGCCGATGAGCAGGAGGTTCGCGCCGGCGCTGAAGTTGCCTCCCTGGTTGCCGATCACCAGCCCGGTGGCATCCCCATGCAGACGCTCGATGGCCGCGTCGGCGATGGGTCCGATCTCCAGGTCCAAGGCGTTCATCTTGGTATGAAACTCCAGCAGAAGCACACCGTCGCCCATGTCCAGGAGGCTGGCGGCACTGTTGCCGGCAAGCACGCCCCGCCCGCGTTTGAGCCCCGCAATGCTGACAACCCGGTCGCTGTCATCAACAGACTCGTACCGGCCCGTTTGCGGACTGTACACCTGCACGGGTGCCGCACCCGCTCCTGGGCCTGAAGCTTCTTCAGACAAGTAGAAGCTGTCATGGCCTTTTCCGAGCATCTCCTGGACCCAGGGAGCGACCGTCAGTCCTTCCTCCGCCATGCGCTGCACCGTATCGGCGACACCCAATGCCTCCCAGGTTTCGAACGGCCCCATCTCCCAGCCG
>JAPPKT010000536.1 GCA_028819675.1 Caldilineaceae bacterium
CACAAATGGCAACTGAACCCCAAATCTACCCCTCGAAACGATTTCGCTTCGAAATTCGGGACAACCTCTGGAAGTGGATCTTCCTGGTGCCCGCCGTTGCCATCATCCTCATCTTGCTGGCTGTCCCTGTGCTGTGGACCCTCTACGCAGCCTTTACCGATCTGCACCTCTACCGCATCGGGGATTTCGATACGAAATTCGTCGGTCTGGCCAATTTCGAAAAGCTGCTCAGCAATCGCTCCTTCTGGCGTACTGCCCGCAATACCGTCGTCTTCATGCTTGGTGTTGTGCCCACACAGCTCATCATCGGCCTTACCGTCGCACTGGCACTGAACAACATTACCCGCGGCCAGAAACTGTTTCGTACCTGGTTTCTGATGCCTCTCATGGTCAGCCCGGTCGTCGTATCCTTCATCGTTGGCCGCATGTTGTTCCAGGAAGACATCGGCCCCATCAATGACATCCTGCGCAGCTTCGGTTTCGAAGGCGTACCTTGGCTAACCAGCCCTACTTGGGCGATGGTCGCACTGATGGCCATCGACGTCTGGCAGTGGAGCTCCTTCATGATCCTGATGCTGTTGGCCGCGCTGCAGGGGGTGCCGCCCGACCTGCACGAGGCCGCCCGCGTCGATGGCGCCAATCAGCTGCAGGCGTTCTGGCGCATCACAGTGCCCCTGATCATGCCCATCACCATGACCGCGCTCCTGATCCGTATTATCGATGCCTTCAAAGTCGTGGAAATTATCATGGTGCTGACCGGCGGAGGGCCGGGGCAGGCCACCGAATCGGTGACGCTTGCCATCTATCGCACCGGAGTCAAAGGAGGCGACCTGGCCTTCGGCAGCAGCCAGGCATACTTCCTGCTGATTGTCCTGATGATCTTCGGCGGGGCATACCTTGTTCTGACAAGACGAGCGATGGGGAAGGACTGATGGGACTAGCCGCACAAAAACGGGTTCGCACGATCATATCCTACTGCATTCTGGGATTCTGGTCCTTTATCCTCCTCTTCCCCATGTACTGGGTCGTGATAACCTCTTTCAAGAACGCTATTGACATGTCGATCAAGGCGACTTACATGCCTTTTATCGACTTTCAACCCGGCCTGCACGCCTGGCGCTACCTCTTCGTCGACCGGCTCACCTGGTTCCTTGACCCCTTTATGAACAGCGTGCTCGTCGCCTTCATCTCGTCAACGGTCGCCCTGGTTATAGGCTCTAGCGCCGGTTACGCCCTCGCCCGCTTCGACTATGGCGGCCGCAACAATTCCATCGTTCTCGGCTTCATGTCCCAGCGTATGTTCCCCGGCGCGCTCTTCATTCTCGCCTTCCTCGTGATGTTCCGCGAGCTGGGTCTCCTCGACACCAGGCTGGCCCTGATCATCGTTTACAGCAGTGGCGCCATTCCTTTCATCGTCTGGGTGATGCGCGACTTCTTCGAAGGGCTTCCGGTGGAAATCGAAGAAAGCGCCATGATAGACGGCGCCAACCGCCTCGGCGTCCTCTTCCGTATCGCAATGCCCCTGGCCGCGCCCGGCCTGGTGGCCGTCTTCGTCCTTTCCCTCATCGGCGCCTGGAACGAGTACCTCGTCGCCCTCACGTTAACTTTCCGTGAAGCCATCACCATTCCCCTCTTCATGACCATGCAGGTCAGTCAGACCGGCTACACCGAATGGTGGAATATGAGCGCCATCTCGCTCGTGAGCGTCATCCCCGTCGTCGCAGCCGGCATGGCACTGGAGAAATACATCACCGGCGGCCTGACATTTGGCGCGCTCAAAGGCTGACCCAGCTGCGCTTGGCCGAAAGCCAGCCGTTTTTTACTCCGACACCTCTCCTTTGCGCCGCCGGCCCACCCACAGGCGCACTAGCCAGATCAGGACAGCCAGCGGAATCAGAAAGACCAGCAGCAACGGGGTCAAGTACAGCACCGCCCAGATCAGCGCCGTCAGCAAGCCTTGTAGCGTCGCCACTAGCGCTCGCAACGCGTTTCGGACCGGGCCGCTTGCGCTCCAGGGCTCCTCCACAATCGGCCGGAAGACGCTGTCCGGGATCAACTCAACCCAGATCGTCGAGAAATCGATCTGATTGTCCAGCAGGTTCTTGCGTCCCTGCAGCCTCTCGATCTCTTCCCGAATCTCCGTCAAGCTCCGGTGGACCGCCAGAATGTCCTCCACCTTGGCATTGGGCCTCTCACGCACCTCCGTAAGCAGCGCCAGCAGCTCCGTCTCGGTTGCCCGCAAGTTTCGCAGTTGCGCATCCAGATCACTGTACTGGTCCGTAACATCCTGTCTGTTAACATTCAGGTAGTTCACATCGGTGGCCAGCGCCTGCAGCAAGTCCAGTGCCTCCTCCAATCCCGCTGAAGGCACACGGATCGTTAACGAGCCGCGCAAAACGTCCGACTCGTCATACCTCCCCTTGGACAGATCCATGTCGGCCACATACCCGCCCAGATCCGTAACGATCTGCTCGACTCCCGACAGGGCCGTCGCCGCATCGGCTACAACCAGGGAAATGTTAGCATTGGCGATGACCTGGCGTGGTTCTCCCGCGCCATCAGCTGCCTGCTGCCCTGCGTACGCCTCTTCTTCTGCCATGGCGGGCGCGCTCATCGCCGCCGACTCGGAAACGGCCATGTCCGAAACGCCGGCGCCGCAGCCCGCAAAAGCAATCCCTATGAGAAACAAAACAATCGAAATGGTTAATCGTATTCGTCCCACTGATCTCACTCCTGCCATCTCAACATAACGCAATGAGCCTGGAATATAGGACGAACGCCTCCCCCCATTTGTTCCCATTAACGACCGAGTGATTCCCCTGGGTCTGCCTTTTATCCGCCGAACTTGTCAGATGCAACCCCTCGTACCCCGGGGTCCGCTACGAAAAGTCCGCCCGCCTGCGGTTGCTCCGCCTTCTCCGCGTCGCTCATTCGGAAAGAAGCGCTTGTAATGTAGAGTTGGTCCAGATTCGGTCCCCCGAATGCGCAGGCAGTTATGGCTGACGTCGGCAGTTCGACCTCCGCCAACACGGCTGCCGTTTCCGGATTCCAGCGCCTCACACGGCTGGCCCCATAGTGCGCCACCCACAGCATCCCTTCCTCGTCAATCGTGAAGCCGTCGGCAAAGCCTACATCTTCGGAGAATTCGATGATGATGCGCTCATTCTGGATACCGCCCGTTTCAACATCGTAGTCATAGGCCCGGATCGCGAAATCGAGCGAATCGGTGTAGTACATCGTCTTTGCGTCCAGGCTCCAGATGATGCCGTTTGAGATCGCGATATCTTCGATCATCCTGTGAACGCTGTGATCGGTATCCATTCGGTAGACGCTCCCCTGGTCCGACTGGTCTTCATAGGCCATCGTGCCGGCCCAGAAACGGCCTCCGGGATCGCACTTGCCGTCATTGAAGCGGTTCCCCGGCAGATGGGACTCAGGATCAACAAGCATATCCAGTGCCCCGCTCGCTGGGTCAAAGGCGGCAAATCCGTCCTTCAGGGCCAGCATCAACCCGCCGGACGCCCGCTGTACAACCGTCCCCACGTGCTGCCCCACGTCCCACTCTCTGTTGGCCCCCGTCGCTGGGTCATAAGCATACAGTTTGCTCGACATGATATCCACCCACCACAGCACATTGTCGTCAGCGTCCCAAATGGGCCCTTCGCCTACAAGCGCGTGGGCGTCAATGAGAAGATCTACATCAATGGACATACGATTCCTCCTCCGGGATCTTCGTGGTTTCTACTCTAGGACCTCTCCAAAATCGCAATCTGCCGACTGCAATGTTGGCCCTTGCAAGGCGGTCCACGTTTCTTTAAATGCCTTCCTCAACATCGCTCCGCGCGTATGCAGTAACGTCCTCGCCCACTTCGGCTACCCGAACCGGCCTCCCTTCCTCAGCAGAGAGGATGGTAGCCAGTGTGCAGCGTACTGCGCGCACACCGTCTTCGCCGCCGTATCGCAGCGGCTGACCATCGAGTATCGCTTCGAGAAGATGATGGACCTGACTGACATGGCCCTGCCCGTAATAGCTTATCTCCGAGTCCCACACGCGGTCTGGCTCCTCGTCGAACCGGAAGCAGACCGTCTCCCGCCCCGCCCGGTGCAGAATCAGATGCTGCTGTTTCCCCTCCCACAGCAGATTGTGCCCGCCTTCTCCCAATACCTCAATCATGCCAGTTTCGCCGACCACAGTTGTGCTCAGGCCATGCATCGTGTCGTACTTGCCGTTGAGCGGGTCCGCCCGCATCCACACGCCCTGCCGCTCCATGT
>JAPPKT010000392.1 GCA_028819675.1 Caldilineaceae bacterium
TCGGCGTGGGCACGCCTGCCGCCACAGGTACGTTCTCAACATCGGAAATAGCCAGGTCCTCACCAAACACCCACCCGGACTGACCTTCATATTCGATCTGCCACCAACTTCCGTCGAAGTTCCTCCCGGTGACGGGATGCTGTTGACCGGTCTCCAACTCCCCCATCACGGCATAAATGCTCGCCGGTCCACGGCGTACCGTCAGGACTCCGTCTACCGTCAAGAGTGATACGCCCGCAGGCTCAACATCTGCAGTCTCAGGATCGCCCGGCTCAGCATCAGCAGGCTCAGCATCCATTTGGTCAGCATCGTCGGGTTCAGCAGCAGCAGGCTCGGTCCATCGCAGCCTCCGCACCATCTCCACAAGTACCGGCTCCAGTTCAGACATCTCCTGTTCATGAATGCTGGTTGTCAGTACCAGCAACGTCTCGCTATCAGGGGCGAGCAACCAGAACTGCAATCCCACATAAGGACCTTCCTTTTCGTGATAGCGAATGATAACCGTCTCTTCGCCCTCCCTTAGGTCAGCGTTCAATTCCACAGCCGCTCCCTCTTCCTCCGGAGCGTCTGCGCCCTCCCCTTCGATGCCCTGCTCCCCTGCCAACGCGGCTGCGGCCTGCTCCGCAATCTCCCGCAACGACATGCCGCCGGCTTCGTATGCCAGCGCCAATATGAAGTTGCTGGAGCCCTGGCCAACCTGAAGACCCAGACCTGCGACAGCCTCCTCCTCCCCGCCGTTCAACCGCGAGATCACCGCCGCAATCCCGTCTGTATCAACCCGCGCGCCAACTTCAGCGGAAAGTGCTGCCAGGTCGGGCGCAGTTGGCTGGGCGGGATCGAAGAAAAACCACCCGGAAGGGTAGGAAAGCGTCAGGTTGCGCCTTGAACTTTCGAACGCCAGCCAGCCGCCAGCGTCGGCGCGCCGCACCGCCTGTGTGTCGCCGATCGCTGTCACCAGGCCGCCGTATATCCACCCCAAACGCCCTTCGTAGAAGATCTGCCACCAGTCACCCGCACTGTTCTGACCAACAATCGGAAAGCGTCGTCCCGCAACCGCCGTGCCAATGACGGGATGGTCCGTCCCCGGACCGCCCCGCACGTTCATCGGGCGCACCACCGATACCGCCGGGCCTGCCAGAGATTCAGGCCGAAACTGCTCCCCCCACCGCACCCGCCAGACCATCTCACGTAGCAGCGGTTCCAACTCTGCAAACTCTTCATCACCAATGAAAAACTCAAAAGCCAGTATCGACTGCGAGTCCGGCGATACAAGGAGAACCCTCCAGACCCCGGCCGGTGCCTTCTCAGCCGAACTTCCTCCGGCTCGATAGCGGAGTGAAATAACCTTTTCATCGCCCGGCCGCAGGCCCGAAACGACCTCCGCTTTCTCGATATGGAAGTCGGGATCTGGGTTGGTGTAGATGTCGCTGAAGATCCGAAGCGCGAGTTGCTCCACAGTCAGGCCTCCAGACGAACTGTAAGAGGCCACGAATACGTTGTCAGGCATGCCGGCGCGTTGAAAGCCGACCCAGACAGTTGGTTCCGGCGCCGGTCTCCTCTCTTCCAACCCAGTCCGGCCCAGTTCGACCCGCGCAGGGATCAATTCACCAATGTCTGCTGCCCCGAGGCGTTCACCCAGCGCCGCCGACAGCTCTGCCAGGTCCGTAGGCGATGGCCGGTCGGCTTCAAAGAATATCCAATCTTCAGGGTAGATGATAGACAGCTGCCGCCCTCTCTCTTCGAATATCGTCCACGCCGTATCGGCTTCCGCAGCATCTCTCAGCATCCCTCCCACCCGGGGTGCAAATGGATTGCTCAGCTTCACCACTGCAACCGCAGGCACCGGCTGTCGGGTGGCCACATTCTCCACCGCCGCCCTGCCCCGTCCGGGAGCGAACGTCACCGTTTGCGCCAACACCCATCCCAGCCGACCGGCCAGCTCCACGCCAGAGCCCATGCCCTGCTTCCTGTCCGCTGGCACGTATGCGGCCAGCCACCAGTCTCCGCTCCGGTCCGGACGGACAAGCGCAATCTGTGTCCCCCCGGTGACCCAGCCTATAACGGGGGACGCCTCACTGGGACCGCTCCGCACGCCTGTTGTCCGACCGACCTCTGCTGCAAGGGGAGCGGGCATTGCGTCCGCCTTCTGCCCCTCCCAGCGCACGCGGTGCACGATCTCCGTCAGAAGCGGCTCCAGGCCTTCGAACTCGGCCGCGAGAACTTCAAACCTCAACACCAGGTGGTCATCCGAGTTCGCCGACGCTACGACTACAATCCAGACAATGGTCTCCCTGCCGGTCGGCCTGTCGCCGCCCCCGTCGCCAAAACGAATCGAACCCGCCACTTCCTCATGCGGGCGCAAGCCCGATACGACCCCAACGCGGTCCGGTTCAATTCCTTCCACCTGACTCAGTTCCAATGCGATACGCTGCAAGCGCCCGTGTAGGTTCATACCCTCTGCAGGCACGACCTCCACCGAGATACTGTTGGCCGCTGCCAGATCCAGTGACTCCCTTGGATGCAGTTGATAACCCAGACCGACCAATCCAGCGTCCAGCCTCTCCTCCGCTACCGGCTGTAGCTCTTGCAACGCGTCGGCAAGGGAAGGCAGATCCGTCCCAGCCAGCAAAACCGTTGGATCATCTAAAGTTGGCTCGACAAACAACCATCCTGGCGGGTAGGAAATCGTGAGCCCATGGGCCTCCAACTCAAACCTCTCCCAGCCATCGACAATGGGCATGCTGCGCTGCGCAAGGGGAACTTCTGTGACGGTCGCCTCAGGTGTGGCCGTGGTTGCCTGTTTGGCCGGCGCGCCCCGCACGTACCCGGCCACTAGCATCGACGCGAACAGCGGCATGAACAGAATCAGATAGCCACTCTTCAGCTTCCCTGTTGAAATCTGCCGGCCGTCACCCTTAAAGTTCATCGACATTCCCATCGTTCAGTAACAGTGTTGAAAACTAGCAGTTGCGAACTAGCACCGTTGACATTCCCTTCTACCCAGCCATCCCACTGTAGGGGCACCCCTTGTGGGTGCCCTCGTGGTTGCCCCACCCTGGAAGGCGTTTCGTGAAACTCCGTATCTCTCATGCACTGACAACATCATGGGCCTGCAGATTCCAGGTCAGACAAACGGCCCGATATGAATTCGAAACTCTTCCTCCTGTCCTGCACAGGCACAAGGTTGCCCTTGCCGAAATACGTACAGATTCTGTAGTCGGCTGTAAGCAACTCTATTGGTAGACATTCGTCAATTGTTGCAGAAAGGGCAGAACTCAACAAGTGCTTGATATTCCTCAGAGCTGACTGCCAGATAACAACAAGCAACAGTCCCAATGCCTCGAACCTGGAAATATCTCTCCGACCTGTCCCCGATAAACGCTTCCACCAGCCACAGTTCAGCCTACCTAAGCGAGGGCAGGACCTGCCCAAAATGTCACCCAATCTCGGTTCCCCCGGCACGTCCGGCACGGACAAGTGTGCGCTTCACTTTGAACCGCTGCTAACTCGGTGCTATAGTGTTTTTATGCACACTGAGACAACGCCTGAACCATCAGGCAAGGACGAAAACGACAGACTCGATCCGAATCCCGAGTCGTCCCCAAGCCCGGTCCCGCCCCAACAGGCTAACTCTGCTCCTCCGGATAGGCAACGCACCTGGTCGCGGCGCCGCTTCTTGGCGGCCGCAGCCGCTGGGCTTGGCGTTCTTGTCGGCGCCTGCAGCAACGGTGAACCATCCCTGGACGCCGCCTCCCTGTCTGCAACCTCTTCGACCCCCGGATCGTACAAGGGGTATCTACCCTGGGTCCAAATGCGCGGTCTGCGCCCCGCCGCGGTGCCCGTTTTCACGCCGACACCGCCTAAAGCGACCCTCACCCCGTTCCCAACCGACACGCCAGTCCCGACCAACACAACGGTCCCTCCGACGCCTACCTACACGCCGACGCCGACCGTGACCCCCTTTCCACCCGGCCCGCCAAGCAAGTTGGGTATCTTCATCACCCGCAACCATCCCAGCGTCTTCAACGTTCTGCGCAGCGGTGGCGTCGCCGTCGTCAAAACACTGGAACTGGACTTTCGATTCGCCCGCCAGATCAAAGAAGCCGCGCCCACGACCCGCCTCATCGGGCGTATCGACCTGCCCCAGCTGCAGCTGCAGAATCTCAACGCCAAGGCCGCTGCCCAGGACTTCGTCAACCGTCTCTGGCCTATCGCCGACCATCCCGAGCGCCGCCTCTTCTACGACGGT
>JAPPKT010000367.1 GCA_028819675.1 Caldilineaceae bacterium
GCTGCCCCACATGGCCCAGGTAATGGTTACCGGGCCTTCGTCGGCCATTTCCATACCGCTATCAGCTGCCGGTGCGATGGGGGCGCAGGCAGAGATAAGCAGTGCGGCCAGCGCCAAGACGATCAGCGCTTTGAAACTGAAGCGGTTCTGCCATTGTCGGTTTTGCATTCGTTTCCTCCCTGAATACATCTGAAACTTCAAAAGAATGGTCGGATGCGCTCCTGCTCGAAAGGAACGCGGTGGGATTGCGTAAACTGCCGAAAATCCGCGAGAATACGCGGTCAATCCATTGTACAAGAATCGTGGGCGCGGTTCAAACGCGTTTTACTCCTGTCAGGGCCATCCAAGCGGCTTCCTCGCCGGTGGGGAACATGGGTTGGGCAAGTCCGATTCAAGAGGACCGGCGGCGCAGTCGGGCCAGTTCGGCTTCGAGCGACTGCAACCGGTCTTCGGCTTGTCTGTGGGCGGCTGCTTCGGCGTCGGCCCGTTGCTCAGCTTGATGGCGGGCGGTCGCTTCGTTCTCGGCCCGTTGCTCGGCTTGGTGGCGGGCGGTCGCTTCGGATTCGGCCCTTTGCTCGGCTTGATGGCGGGCGGCTGCTTCGTCCTCGGCACGTTGCTCGGCCTGCTGGCGGGCGGTCGCCTCAGTCGCGACTGCGGCAAGAGATTCCTGGTATTTGGGAAGCACAAATCCCTGATAAACCTCGTCGAGCGCGAGTTCCTCCAGCGCTCTCAGTTCGTAGAGATCGTTGTGCCGGAATTGGAAGCCGGGTAGCAGCTGGGAGCGAATCACCCCGGCGGCGTCGGGTTGGATCTCTTCATATTGACGGTCCGGAGTCAGGTGGAAGAAGTGCATGTGCTGGCCGGTGGGATCGAGAATGTAGTACTCCTGCACGCCGGTCAGCGCGTAGTCGCGCCTTTTCTCTTGGGTATCGCGCCGGACTTCGACCTGCGTGGAATCGGAGATGAATTCGACGACGCCGTCGCAGACCCCGGCAAATGAGCGCTGGTCCACGCGTCCCCAGGGGACAGGGTTGCTGTTCAGAATGATGCCGATGTCCGGCTTGCGGACGGCTTTGCGGATCCCTGACGGCTCGGTTACGTCCTCCATGGTGAGGACAAAGCCGGTCTCCAGATTGATCAGCTGTGCGATGTCATGCGAGTAGAGATACTGACCGAGCAGGAAAAGGAACCAGAATCCAAGTTCGATTTGGGGGGCATTGGCCAATGGTTTTGCCTCCAGAATGCCATTGTTCCATTCGTAGCTGACGTCGATGTCCGGGTAGGGGTTCTCGTACCATTTTTCCCAGTATTCTTCGAGGGAGACACGACGTCCTTCATCCGGCGCGAGGGGATTGACCGGCGGAGTACTAGCCCTGGTCTGCTCTGTCTGTTCCTTTTGCAGATCGTGCAGTGCTTCTGCAGATCCCATGTTTTCTCCTATCGCTCTGACAGGTCTGACTTTATCCCATGTGCGGCGGTCGGCTCTGTGCGGATTCTTACACAGTTCGTGTGACCGTATCCGGTAACCGGCAGGGCATGTTGTGCGGCCGGCTACTTTTTGCTTGCGGCCAGCGTGCGGCGGATCTGATCCAAGTGGGCTTCGCCGTGTTGGACGTAGAGTTCGAGCTGTCTGGCCAGGGTGACGGGGCCGCTTTCGGGGTGCTGGCCGGTGCGCTGCCAGGCGTCCTCCGGCAGGTTTTCCCAGAAAACGACCCAGCGGGCGTGGAGCGCCTTCAACAGTGCAATCGAATCGGAGAGGTCATCGCTGCTGCCGTCGGAGAGCAGGGCCCATGCGCCCTCGTCGTAGGGTTTGAGGGTTGGATTGTCTTCGGTCGCCATCAGCTTGCAGCGCACATAGCTGTTGATGTGGGAATCGGCGATGTGATGGACGTTCTGGGCGACGGTCCATTCATTGGGCAGTGGTTTTGCGGTCAGCTGTTGCGGTGAAAGTCCTGCAACCAGGTCTTCGACCTGCTGGGGCAGGCGGCGGATCTTTTCGATGGCTTCTGCGCGGGGGTCAGATGTTGGCATATTTGTTATTTCTCATCGATATGGCTGGTGTTTTCGACAGGTACGTTGCATGCGGCGGCGCTTTACTCCTGCCCCAGATCTGTTCTGGCAACGGTTATCCGCTGTCCCGGGGCGGGGCCGGAAACGGTTGACCACTTGCCATCGGGCCATTGGATCAAAAGGAGGCGGGGCTGGGTATCGGCGGGAAAGCCGAAGTGGAGCTGGCCGGGGTCGCTGGAGAGGTAGCCGCGGGTTACGCGCACGTCGCGTCGCAGGCTGCCTGCGGGCGTTTCGAGAATGGCTGTGGCGCCGATGGCTGCGGGGTTGGCGCTGCCGGGCTGGCGCAGTTGCACCTGTAATGAGGCGCCGCCGCAGAGGCGGTTTTCGAAGAGCTGGGCGTTGCCGCGCAGGTTGTTGACGACGATATCGAGGTCGCCGTCACCGTCGAGGTCGCCCTGGGCGGCGCCGCGTCCGCCGCGCTCGCTGCCGAGGCCCCAATCGGGCATGCGTTCGAAGCGGCCGCCGGTGTTGCGCAGGGCCTGATTGCGCTCGACCAGTTCGTGGTCTTCCATGTGGGCGAAGGTGGTGGACTCGGCGAAGCCGTTGACGATGTAGAGATCGAGCTGTCCGTCCTGGTCGAGGTCGCCGAAGAGGCTGGCCCAGCTCCATCCGGTGGCGTCGAGCTGGCGGTCACGACCGAAATTTTGAAAGGCACCGTCCTGGTCGGCGACGAGGAGCATATTTTCCATGCGCTGAGGGTCGCCTTCCGGCAGGGGAGGGTGTTCGGCCTCCATGAGCGGCGCCCAGGCGCGCATGGTTTCGGGGTTCATGTCGGGCGGTTTCATGTCGCTGGCGAAGAGGGCGGTGCGGCCGGAGTTATCGACGTCGGCGAGGTCGAAGCTCATGGTGCTGTGTGTGGTTTCGGGGAAGATAGTGGCAAGCTGCCAGCCGTCGGCGCGGTTGCGCCAGAACTGGTCGGGCAGGGCGAAATCGTTGCCGACGAGAAGGTCGAGGCGGCCGTCGCCGTCCTGGTCCCAGAGGGCGATGGCGAGTGCCTGGGCCTCATCGGCGAGGCGCTGGGCGCGGAAGCGGTCGGGTTCGTTCCAGTGGATATAGACGCCGGCTTCATCTCTGAGCAGGTATTCGTTACCCAGTTCGGTGAGGAGGCCGATATCGTAGGAGGCGGTGACGGCGTCGAGGTCACCGTCGGCGTCGAGGTCGGCCCAGTCGATGGCGTAGGCGGGCTTGGCAAGGCCGTTAACGAACTCCTGTACGAAGCGACCGGGCTCGTCCGGGGCCAGGTCGGGGCCGCGGTTGCGCCAGAAATTGATAGCGCCGCCGACACGAGTCAGCGCGAGGTCGGTCCAACCATCGCCGTCGACATCGACAGCGGTTACGGCGCGGGTGCGGCCGACGGGCATCTGCTCGCGGCGGAAGTTGAGGCCGCCCTGGTTCCAGAAGATGGAGTTGGGGTTGTCGTAGTTGCCGAGGACGAGGTCGAGGTCGCCGTCATTGTCGAGATCGTTGATGGCGACGCCGGCGCCGTTGGCCTCGTACATGCGGATGATGCCGTCGGCGGTGGTGGTGTTGTGGGGGAGGTCGTGGGTGATGAACTGGTCGACACAGGGGCCGGTTTCCGGACTGAACTGCTCTACCTGGACTGTTGCGGGCACGGTCAGGTTGAGTAGATCGTAGTTGGTGGCACAGCCGCTGAATACGAGACAGAACAGGACAAACAGAATTGCAGCGGGTAGCATCCTGGATCCTGTATTGATTCCGGCGGCTGTCCGATGACGTCCGGCAAGGTCAAACTGGCTAAGTGAGAGCATTGGAGCAACCGATTGCCCATTCCGATTTGCATTCACGGATCTGTCTCCCCGTTGTATTGCAGGTGAGGGGTAGGAAAGTGTGTTCAGTATATGTCGAAGGGCCGCGGCTGTCAACGGATAGCGAGATCGGGTTAGGAACCGATTTTGGTCGGAACTGCAGAACTGCAGTGGTTAGTGGCTTGAGATGGGACGAGGGAGGGTAAGCACGGTTGGATAGGCACGATGGTGGGGAGGATGAGGCAAGGTGGTGTAGGCTGGTGTAGAGGGGGGTGGGCAACCGGTGGCATAGAGATTACGCTGGCGCCGCGGCACCAAGGTGGCAAGGCATTAGGAGAGGGGGCGTTGGGGGGGGGGGGCCCCCCCCCAAAGGGGGGGCGCAAAAG
>JAPPKT010000631.1 GCA_028819675.1 Caldilineaceae bacterium
CCGCATCGTCAACGGGGCTATCCCCCACATCTATGTGACCTTCTTCGCCGAAACACTCTACTACCTCGAACGCAGTGCCCGCCTCGGCGCAGCCCAGAGTGTGCTCGGGACAATGCTCGGGATCAAAGCAATGGTCACCATGGAAGACGGACAGCTGATCCCGCTCGAAAAGGTGCAGACCCGGGAAGACGTCGCCGAAAAACTGTACGACTATACCGCGGAGTTCGCCCAGAACGAACGGATCGGGCTCGTACAGCATCGCTATGAACAGACCCAGGAACACCTGTTGGAGCGTCTGGGAGAAGGGCTTCCAGACATCTCGGCCAATGTGTGGCGCTACCCACCTAGCTTGGCAGCCCATCTCGGACCCAAGGTGATGGGAGTCATCGTGTACGAGGGCCTAGGTTGACAATGGCTGAGAGAGCCCTGACGCGGTTGCGCAATCTATTGAACCTGGAGATCCAGACTCGCTGGCGTGAGCGGGCCTTCGCCGGCGGGGTGGCTGCCTTTTGCGAACGATGGGCAGCGGACGCCAAAGCCGAAGCGGTCCAGCCGGGCCTCCTGCAGGAAATCATCGATCGGCTGTCACAGTATGCCGATGCAGAAAGCGATGAAAGGGAGCGGCTACTCAACTCCCTGCTCGAGCTGCTGGATGAACTGCCGCCGCCGGATCCGGCTCTGGAAAACATAGACCGGGTCGGCCAGGGGCAGGCTCGCCAACCTGAAGCCTCCCCGGCCGGTGACCGTACCGGGACCGGGTCGGCGCATCAGCATTCGCCCCGGAGCGAATCGGCTGAAACCGAAGCGCCGGAGCCGTCCGACACCTTGGAACGACCGATTACCGACCTGAAGGGGGTTGGCGCTAAGAGAGCAGAGCAGTACGCACGCCTCGGGATCGAGACCGTGGAGGACCTCATCTGGCATCTGCCCCATCGCTACGATGATTTCAGCCGCGTGCGCCCCATTGCCGATGTCGAAGAAGGCGAAAGCCTTTCTATCATCGCCAACCTGCGCGGGTTCAGCCAGCGCAGATTTGCCTACAGGAAGGAGCTCCTGCAGGCCAACTTCAGTGACGGCAGCGGCACAGTCCGGATCAACTGGTGGAACCAATCCTGGTTGAAGAATCGCCTGTCAGTCGGAAAGACCTATCGTCTGAGCGGCGTCGTCGGCCTGTACATGGGACACAAGACCCTGGAGAATCCCTATTTTGAAGAAATCGGTCCCCACGCCATCAAAGACGGACCGATCATGCCCGTTTACGGACTGACTGCCGGTCTGCGCAACAGCGATGTCAGCCGGCAGGCGCAGCAAGCCCTTAAGCTGGGCCTGCCATCCTTGCAGGATCCCCTGCCGGAACAGCTCCGCCGCTATTACAGCTTGATTCCTTTGACCGACGCACTCCGGCAAATTCACTCTCCGGAAACGCCCGAACAGCTTGACGACGCCCGCAAACGCATAATTTTTGACGACCTCTTCTATCTCCAGCTGGGCGTGCAGCGCCGTCGGCAGGAGATTCAGCACTTCAATGCCCCATCGATGGCCGTCGACGATGAGCTGCTTGCAGCCTACAGGTCGGCGCTGCCCTTTGCCCTGACCGGCGCACAGCAGCGGACGCTGGACGAATTGCGGCAGGATATGGCCCGGCACGCGCCCATGAGCCGGCTCATCCAGGGCGACGTCGGCAGCGGCAAAACCGTGGTCGCCGCCGGGGCCATGTTGATCGCCGCAGCCAACGGCTTCCAGTCCGCCCTGCTCGCACCGACGCAAATTCTCGCCGAACAGCACTTCCGCGGCCTGAGCCAACTCCTGACCGGCGCCGAACTGCCGGGCGGCGTCACACCGAACGTCTCTCTCCTGACCGGCCGCGTCACCGGGCAGGACCGCGATGCCGCCCTCGCCGGACTGGCCGACGGAAGCGTCCATGTCGCGGTCGGTACCACCGCTCTCATCCAGGAAAATGTGGATTTCGCCAACCTCGGATTTGTCGTCGTCGACGAGCAGCACCGCTTTGGCGTCGGACAGCGTGCAGCCGCACGCGACAAGGGGGGAGAGGCAGCCGTGCCCCATTTGCTCGTGATGAGCGCCACACCCATCCCCCGCAGCCTCGCGCTCACGATCTTCGGCGACCTTGATGTCAGCGTTATCGACGAGTTGCCTCCGGGGCGGACGCCGATCAAAACAAAACGGTTCATGCCCACCGATAGAGAACGCCTCTACAGCTTCATGCGCCGGCAGGTGCGCGACGGCCGTCAAGCCTACGTGATCTATCCTCTTGTCGAGGAAAGTGACATTCTTGATGTTGGCGCGGCGGTGGAGGCGCACACCCGCCTGAGCGAAGAGATCTTCCCTGACTTGCGCGTGGGCCTGCTACACGGCCGCCTCAAAGGCGCCGAAAAGGATGACGTGATGCGCGCCTTTGCCGGCGGCGCTCTCGACGTGCTTGTCAGCACCAGTGTTGTCGAAGTCGGGGTAGACGTTCCCAACGCTACCCTGATGCTTATCGAAGACGCCGAGCGGTTCGGTCTTGCACAACTGCACCAGTTCAGGGGTCGCGTGGGCCGGGGTGGGCACGAGAGCTATTGCGCGCTCATCAGCCGCGTAAATGGCGGCGTCCAGGCCGAGAGACTCAATGCCCTGGCCGAGACAACGGACGGTTTCATTCTGGCGGAAAAGGATCTGGAACTGCGGGGTCCCGGGGATTTTCTGGGTATCCGTCAGAGCGGCCTGCCGGATCTGAAGTTGGCGACCCTCAGCGATCTTTCTACACTGCATCGGGCCCAGGAGGCCGCGCAAGACCTTCTGCGCCAGGACACCGATCTCAGCAACTACCCTCAGGTGCGGGAGAAAGTGGAACGCTTCTGGCGCGGCCACGGCGATCTTTCGTGATCCTGTGGGCGTGGCCGCTGACCGCCCTCTGCCCTTCTTAACCTCGCTCGTCCATCGACAGGTAAGGGCGCTCAGCCTCACCAAGATAGATCTGCCGTGGCCGGGCGATGCGCTGCTCCGCGTCGCTCATCAGCTCCATCCACTGCGCCAGCCAGCCCGGCGCCCGCCCCAGCGCAAAGAGCACCGGAAAGATCTCGACCGGAAACCCCATCGCCTGGTAGATGATCCCGCTGTAGAAATCCACATTGGGGTAAAGCCGGCGCGAGACGAAATAGTCGTCTTCCAGGGCAGTGCCCTCCAACTCGACCGCGATATCGATCAACGGGTTGGTGCCCGTCACCTCAAAGACTTCATAGGCAATTTTCTTGACGATCTGGGCGCGTGGATCGTAGTTCTTGTACACCCGGTGGCCGAATCCCATCAGACGCACCTCCCGGTTTTTCACTCTGTCCAGAAAAGCCGGAATGTTCTTCGTGCTGCCAATCTCAGCCAGCATCCGCAGGACCGCCTCGTTCGCGCCGCCATGGAGAGGGCCGTACAAGGCGCCGATTGCGCCCGCGACCGCGCAGTACGGATCGGCGTCGCTGGAAGCGATGTTGCGCAGCGCCGAAGTCGAGCAGTTCTGCTCATGATCGGCGTGCAGGATGAACAGCACATCCATCGCTCGTGCCAGAACGGGGTCGACTTCGCCGTCACCGGAGAGACCCATCATATGCAGAAAGTTGTCGCTGTAGCCCAGGGCGCTGTCGGGGTCCGTGGGCGGGAGACCGAGCCGGTTCCGGTAAGCGAAGGCGACTGCCGTGGGCAGCTGGCCGAGTAATCGCACCGCCTGCTGCAGGCGGCTCTGGCCGTCATGGATCTGCTTGGAATCCGGGTAGAGAGCGGACATCGCTCCCACTGTACTGACGAGAACACCCATAGGGTGGGCGTCCGCGTCGAAGGTCTTGAGCAACGCCTTCAAGCCCCGGTCGATCTGCGTCTGCGCCATTACGCGCGCATTCCAGTCGGTCAGTTTGCTCGCCGTTGGCAGTTCACCGAAGAGCAGCAGGTGCGCCACCTCCAGAAATGTGCTTTTCTCCGCCAGCTGCTCAATGGGATAGCCCCGGTAACGAAGTATCCCCCTGTCCCCGTCGACAAAGGTGACACGACTCTTGCAGGACGCGGTATTCGTATAGCCAGGATCGTAGACCATCATGCCAAAATCATCGGCCTGCACCTTGAGTTGGCGCAGGCCGATTGCCGGAATGGTGTCATGTTCGATCGGCAGTTCAACTGTCTGGCCGGTGCGATTATCGGTGATAGTTAGCGTCTGCTCACTCATTGCCGGA
>JAPPKT010000373.1 GCA_028819675.1 Caldilineaceae bacterium
GGCCCGGCGTCAAGGAAGGACTGGAGCTGCAGGGACAGGTGCGGGTGGTCGATGTGGCTCCGACCTTGTGTTATCTGCTGGGACTGCCCATGCCGCGCAACGTCGAAGGCGGGGTTGTCTACGAGGCGCTCACCGATCCCGACTGGCACCTCAAGGAGTAAGAACGGCGGGGAGGAGGGAACACAGAATTCGATCCCTCCTCCCCGCTCTATGTCGATTGCTCGTTCACTTTTGCCTGATAGGCGGTTCGCGCGACCAAGGTTCGGTCAATCCCCGCGGGGCCGCACTGTAACGCCCGAAAAACCCAATACGCCTTTGGTGCTATTCGCGACCCTTCGCGGATCGATAGGCCTTGCTATTGCAGGATTCAGGCAAAACCCGTTCTGAATAGCTGTCAGCCCCTAATATTCGTCGTCTTCGATCTCACCTGCAGGCATCTCGATATCCACGACCTGCCCCTGGTCGTCGATAATGACGCGAAAACCCATCATCCCCAGCCACTGCCGCGACTGCTCGGGGATCGCCTGTCCCACCGCCTGATCGATGTTGTCGATCGAGGACTCCACCGCCGCCTTGGTGAAGATGTCGTCCTTGCCCATCAGGTCCATCATGCCGCTCACCGCCAGCTCTCGGTGCTGGTCCACCTGGCCTTTCAGGAACTCAAGCACCTGCTGGTCAACCAGCGCGGCGTCGATATGGCGCAGAAAGCCATCCTCGTCGACGACGTAGCAGGCGCGCTCGCCCACATGTTTCACCTGCGCCGCGCTGCGGCGTTCATCGAATACAAGCCCCTCAAACATCGCCGAATTTGCCAAGGTACGCTCCGATTTCAATTCTCAGAATCCCTCTGTTGCTCCGGCTGAACTCCTGAGGAATGGCATTTAGCCCCGTCTGTCAGCTTCTACGCCGCGGCAGGCAACAAAGTTTCTCCGCCAACCCCTACATCAACGCCGCCCGGCTTTCGAGAAACTCCCGGCTGCGGCGCACACTGGCGACCGGCTCTTTCGGCAGATCGTGTTCGACAACGTAGCACGTGGCGCCCGCCGCACGGCAAGCCGGTATGATCGCGTCCCAGTCCAGCGTGCCGTAGCCCACGTCGGCCAGGCCCATCTGGTCCTCGTTCTCCCCCGCCGGCGCCAAATCTTTCGCATGGATGTGCGGACAGCGGCCCGCGTACTTCTGCAACAGTTCCAGGGGACGGGCGCCGCCATCGGTGATCCAGGCCATGTCCGGCTCCCAGAACAGATTCTCCGCGTCTGCGTTTTCCAGCACCCAATCGATCGCCCGCGCTCCATCGAACTCGTCCATCTCAAAAGCGTGGTTATGATAGCCCAGCCGCAACCCCTCATCACGGCAACGCCGTCCCAGCCCGTCGAGCGTCTGCCCGAACGCGCGCCACGCATCTGCGGTCGCAGCCTCCCGCACGGCCGGATCCGGCATGGGCAGAATGAGACAGTCGTTACCGACCGCCCGGTGAAATGCCACCGTTCCGGCGAAATCCCCGGCCAGGGCATGGTAAGGTACGTGGGCCGAAACGGTCTGCAACCCGTGCCGCTCCAAAATCGCTTTCGCTTGCTCGCCGGTATGGTCCGGCAGAAAGATCAGTTCCACACCTTCATATCCTGCCTCGGCCGCGGCCGCCGCCACCTCCTCAAAGCTATCCGAAAGGTGACGCAGGCTGTAAAGCTGTACGGCGATGGTTGGCTTATCGTTGCTCATGCAAGAGTCTCCATTTCTGTCGCACGCCGTATGCGCTCGGTCAACCCACTGTAACGCTGGGCCACCTGGTCGTTGCCCACGGCCATGCCGATCGCTTTCAGTTGCCCCACCAGCACAACCAGCCGCTTCGCCCGCGTGACCGCCGTGTACAGCAGATTCCGCTGAAGTAGCATGAAGTGGCTTGTAAGCAGTGGGATGACGACCGCCGGGAACTCACTGCCCTGGCTTTTGTGTACGCTGATTGCGTAGGCATGGATCAACTCATCCAGCTCCAGGAAATCGTACTCGACCCGGCGCCCGTCGACTTCGACCGTAACCCGCTGTTCAATCAGGTCGACGTCCTTAATATAACCCATATCGCCATTGAACACATCTTTATCATAATTGTTGCGCACCTGCATCACCCGGTCCCCTGCTCGGTAAACGCGGCTGCCGAAACTGTGCTCCGGCCGGTCCGGCTGCGGCGGATTGAGGATATCCTGAATCGTCTCGTTCAGTGCCGCCACCCCGGCCGCACCCCGGTGCATCGGGCTGAGAACCTGGATATCCTCTGCAGAAATGGCAAAGCGGCGCGGGATGCGCTCATGCACAAGCTCCACACACAACTGGGCCGCCCGTTCAGGCTCCTCCGTTCGGAAAAGGAAAAAGTCATCCGCCTCGACGTCCTCTTCACTGGCCGACCGTTTCAGTACCGGCAACTGGCCGCGGTTGATGCGATGCGCATTCTCGACGATATAGCTGCCCGCCGCCTGTCGAAAGATCCTGTCCAGCCGCACCACGGCCGCGCTTGACCGAGGTCCCGTTTCCGCAGCCTGCCCCGTCCCTTCAGCCTCCCCTTCAATCGCCGCGATCACGTCGCGCAGCACATTACCCGCCCCCACGCTCGGCAGCTGGTCGACGTCGCCAACCAGTAACAGCGACATCTCCGGCGGGACCGCCTTGAGCAGATGATTCGTCAGAATCAGGTCCAGCATCGAGGACTCGTCCACGATCAGAAGGTCACCGCGCAGCGGATGCTCTTCATTCCGCTTGAACGACATGCCCGCAGCCGGCTGCACCTGCAGCAGCCTGTGCACCGTCTTCGCCGGCCGCCCCGTAGCCTCGGCCAGCCGTTTCGCCGCCCGTCCGGTCGGCGCCGCCAGGATCGCCTTAGCGCCCGCCTCCTCGCACAGCTCGATGATCGTGCGCACAACCGTCGTCTTGCCGGTGCCGGGCCCCCCGGTCAGCACGGTCAGCCGGTTGGTCAGCGCCGCCAGGACCGCCTCGCGCTGGCGCGCAGCAAGACGCAGCGGCCCAGGTTCGCGACTTGCTCTCGCTTCGAGCTGCGCCAATCTCCGCTCCCAGTCCACCGCCTGAAAGGATGCAAGCGCAGCGGACCCCCGCCCCCTTGCTGGCGCCGCGCCCCCGGAAACCCGCATCAGGCCGGCGACCCGGTTGCTGACGCCCACTTCGCCGTAATACATCGGCGTCAGATAGACCGCCTGCCCGTCCTGCGCCAGTTCTTCGACCTGCTCCGCGGTCGGCTCATCGCTGAAGCCGCGCGCTGCCGGCATCGGCGGCATGGGCTGGGGACTCGACGGTCCATAAATGCCGGCCACCGCCCAGTGCAGCGCCTCAGCCTCCTCGCCCGGCCCGGCGGCCAGCTTTATGCGGTCCGCCCCCTTCAGATGCAGAAGCCCCGCCGACACCTTCTCCTTCCCTACCTTCAACAGTTCATCGGCCTTCGCGATCAGCTCCCCGCTTGGCAGATATACATGTCCCTCATCCCTGCCCCTGTTGAGCGCAAACTCGACACCGGCAGCAATGCGCTGCGGCGCGTCTTCAGCGATGCCCAAAGCCCTTCCGATCCTGTCCGCGGTCAGAAATCCGATGCCGAAAATGTCCTCAGAAAGACGGTATGGATTCCGCTGCACCGTTTCCACCGCGCTGTCGCCGTAACGCTTGTAGATCTTCGCCGCCATGGCACCGCTCACTTCGTGACCGCGCAGGAAGATCATCACCTCCTTGATCGCCTTCTTCTCCACCCACCCTGCAACGATCATCGACACCCGCTTGCGCCCCACCCCGCCAACCTCGGACAGCTGCTGCGGCTCGTTGTCGATGATATCCAGCGTCTCCGCGCCAAAATGGGCAACGATGCGCTTGGCCGTCACCGGCCCGACCCCTTTCACCAGCCCGCTGCCGAGATACTTCTCGATGCCGGCCACCGTCGCCGGCAGCACCGACCGTATCTCGTCAACGGCAAACTGTTTGCCATACTGCCGGTGATCTTCCCACCGTCCCCGCAGCTCCACCGCCTCCCCAACCGCGACGCCGACCATCGACCCTACGACCGCCGCTTCCTTCTGCCAGTGCGGCAGTTGAGTCGTGGGATTCTCCGGCGCCAGCTTGGCCACGGTATAGCCGTTTTCTTCGTTGTGAAAGGTGATGCGTTCGATTACGCCGCGCAGAAATTCTTGCGTTTCGTCGCTCATAAGTGTTAGGGTA
>JAPPKT010000155.1 GCA_028819675.1 Caldilineaceae bacterium
GAAGAGTCGAATCTCTCCTTCGCCGCGGTCCCCGCAGAATTGGCCGGCGCTGAGCCGCTTTGGCGCCCGAGTTTGCTTTCGGGGACTTGACGGAACCAAACACCTTCACTAAAATGGCCTCAATCTCGCGAGCAATCCACCATGTCCGCTCTCCCCGGGGACCAACAGATTCAATGAGAGGCTCCTGCTCATGAAATCAGTCCTGACCCGGGAACAGCGCAGCTTCTACAAGACCAACGGTTACCTCCACGCTCCCAACGTCATTCCCTCCGACCTCTTGGGCCTGCTGCGGACCGTCCTTTCGCGATGGGCGGACGACACCATCGAAAGCTGGATGAAGGAAGGGCTGATCGATGATTCGCAGGCCGGCCTTGACTTTCAGCATCGGTTGGCACACGTTTGGGAGACCGCGGGCAGGCCCAACTATGTCCGCAGCCCCCGCCGGGACCTCGTCAGTCGCGAAATGTTCGACATTCTGGTCCATCCCGCCCTGATCTCGCTGGCCCAGGACCTGCTCGACACACCGGAAATCTCCGTCCACGGCATCTTCAACGCCCGCCCCAAGCTCCCTGACCAGATCTGGACGCTAACGCCCTGGCATCAGGACGCCCAATACTATCGCGACGCCGAGCAGGTCCACGTAACCTCGATCTGGATGCCCTTGCAGCCTGTTACCGAACACAACAGCTGCCTTCAGGTCGCACCCGGCCTGCACCGCGGCCCGCTTCACGAAGGTTGGAACGACCCCGAGACCGGTTTCCTTGGCCTCGCGCCCGAAGTGCGCGACAGTCTGAAAGGCGTTTCTATCGAAATGGAACCCGGCGACGCCCTCTGTTTCACCCAGATCACGCCCCACCGCGCCCTGCCCAATCGCTCAAATCAGGTCCGCTGGTCCATCGATGTGCGCTACGAATCGACCGCACAAGCCACCGAAACAGGTCAGAAGCAGGGCTTCGTCGCCCACAGCCTGTCCGACCCGACCGCAGTGTTGAGCTACGAGGAGTGGCTGACGCAGTGGGAGGACATCCCTGCCGGAAGTTACTGAGTAACTGACGTCCCCCATAGACACAGCGTGAGACCCGCATTCTGAGCTCTGCTACGTTGAACTGTTGCCCTTCCGGGACCAGCCTGACAACAACACAAAAAGGAGCAGAAATCGTGAATACCTCCAAACTCTCTCGCCGAGATTTCTTGCAACGTGCCGCTTTCATGACCATGGGCGCGTCCGCCGCTACCGCATTGGCAGCCTGCCAGCCCGCCGCAACAGTTTCTGACGACGCAACCGCCGGCGATGCCGCGCCCATGTCGGAACCAGTTGAACTTTCCCTATGGACTTTCGGCTCATTCTTCACCGACTTTTACGAGGCCATCTTCCCAGCTTACAAGGAAATCGCCCCCGATGTTACGATCGAAGTTCAAGAGATCCCAGGCGGCCAATTGTTTGACAACCTGATAGCCTCCTTCGCCGCCGGCACCGGGGCGCCCGACATCGCCGACATCGAACAAGGCTCAATGAGCCGCTTCTTCAAAGGTGAAATCGGCCTCATCGACCTGACCGACCTGATCGCACCCTACGTCGACGACTACGTGATGGCCCGCACCGATCCTTACGCCTACCTGGGTCATATCTATGGCATCGACCACTGTCTCTGCCCCGTTGTCCTCTATTACAGGCACGATCTCTATGCCGAAGCTGGCATCGAAATGCCCGTTGCAACTTGGCAAGATTTTGCCGAGGCCGCGCAGGGGTTCGAGGGCACCGAGGCGGCAGCCATCTCCCTCGCCGATCGCAACTGGGGCGACTACTGGATGCTGTTGACACAACGAGGCACTGGCGGCATCTTCAACGCCGACGGCGAAGTGATCATCGATCAGCCCGAGGCGATCGACACACTGTCTTTCTACGTCGATCAACTCGCCAGCGGTACGTTCGCAGTCACCCCTAGCGGACCTGCCAGTTACGCCGCGCTTACAGAAGGCACGATCGCCGGACGAATTGGGGCCGACTGGTTCGGTGGCTTCATCAAGTTGAACGTCGGCGATCCCGGCCATGGCCTGTGGATGGCCGCGCCTCTGCCGGCCTGGGAGGAAGGCGGCGCCAGAACAACCGCCCACGGTGGTACCGGTTACACCATCACCAGACAATCCGAAGCGCCTGACGCCGCCTGGGCCTTCATCGAATTCGCCCTCTTCGACGAGGACAACAAATACATCGAGTATGGCGTCAATAACCTTATCCCCCCCATCCTCTCCATGCTCGACGATGAACGCTACCTCGCGCCCGATCCCTGGTACAGCGACCAGTCGATCGGCGCTCTCTACCGTGATCTGGGCGGCGAGATTCCCCGCCACAACCGCCACCCATTCTTCTCCGAGGCCGTAAACCTGCTCAGTAACGCAGTGACCGAAGCTGTTGCCGGTGACAAAAACCCTGCGCAGGCCCTCGAAGACATGGCGCAGGAACTTCGCGAGACCATCGATAAAGGCTGATGCACTCGATCACGCAGCAGCATATTAGAGAGCGCCTCTGGTACCGCTATCAACGTCGACTGGCGCCCTATCTGTTTATCTCTCCCTTCTACATCCTCTTTGTCGTGTTTGCACTGGGGCCGCTTATCGCGGCCCTTTACTTTAGCATGATCAAATGGCCGGGAACGGGTCCGATGACCTTTCTCGGCCTTGCCAATTATCTCGAACTGTTTGAAGACGAAATCTTCCTGAAATCGCTCGGCAATACAACCTACTATGCCATCGGCGCAGTATTTGTAATCTTGCCTGTGGCGCTCTTCTTGGCGCTGCTGATCAACGCGGCCGTCGTGCGCGCCAAATCGGTCTTCCGCATCGCCTTCATCCTGCCCGTGCTGACGAGTACTGTGGCCGCCACCATCATGTTCCTGCTGATGTTCGAGCACCAATACGGCCTCTTCAACGTCGCACTCGAAGCCGTCGGCCTCAACGCACTGAAGTGGCTCGACGAAGAGCTTGTTAAGCTGTCCGTACTGCTCTTGGCCGCATGGCGATATACCGGCCTGAATATGCTCTACTTCCTGGCCGGCCTTCAGAGCATCCCCACCGACGTCTACGAGGCCGCATCTGTTGATGGCGCCGGCCGCTGGACAACGTTCTGGCAGATTACCCTGCCCCTGTTGCGGCCGGTCAGCCTCTTCGTCGTCGTCGTGACAATTATTGGCTCATTCCAGTTCTTCGCCGAACCCTTGCTTCTGGCCGGAGGAGGCCCAAACAACGCCAGTCTGACCATCGCC
Organism: Caldilineaceae bacterium; assembly: GCA_028819675.1. The sequence continues at coordinate 3,264 of JAPPKT010000155.1, forward strand.
AACTATCTCTACCGCGTCGGCTTCTCTTATCTTCGCATGGGCTACGCGTCGGCTGTCGGCTATATACTGGCCGTCATCATCTTCATCCTGACCCTTCTGCAACTCAAGTTCTTCGGGGCCTTCGGGCGCAGCTGACATGCGAACCAGTCCGAAACTCTGGCCTAGAATAGAAGCGGTAGCTGCCCACCTTTTCCTGGCCGGCGCCTTGCTCTACATGTCCATCCCATTCTTGTGGATGATAGGCGCCTCACTCAAGAAGCAGTCGGAGATCTTTCGCAACCCGCCCACCTTTATCCCCGATGAGCTTGTTTTCGGGAACTATGTCAATCTTTTCGTCGAGTTCGATTTCCTGCGCCACTTCCTCAACAGCACCTTTCTGGCTGTCGTCCATACCTTGCTCTACCTGTTTTTCTGCTCCCTCGCCGGTTACGCTTTCGCCAAGTATGAGTTCCGCCTGAAGAACCTGCTCTTTCTCCTGCTACTCGGTTCAATGATGGTGCCGGGATACACGCTCTTTGTCCCCCTCTTCGTCCTCGCAATTCGGCTGAAGCTGGTCGACAGCTACATCGGCGTGCTTTTGCCGGGCATCGTCGGTGCCTTTGGCATCTTCTTCATGAAGCAGAACATGGAATCGATTCCCGATGAACTGCTGGACGCCGCTCGCATTGACGGCACAACTGAATTCGGCGCGTTCTGGCGCGTCGCAAGGCCACTGGCCGCTCCCGCCATGGCCGTGCTCGCCGTACTCGCTTTCCTGAACTCGTGGAATGACTTCGTGTGGCCGCTCGTAATCCTGCGCACGCGCGAGCTCCAGACGTTGCCGGTCATCCTGGCAGGAATGGTGGGGACTTACCGCATGGAGTATGGGATCGTAATGGCCGGCTCCTTTCTTTCCGCCTTGCCCGTCCTCATCCT
>JAPPKT010000637.1 GCA_028819675.1 Caldilineaceae bacterium
AATGGGTCGTGCATACCCGCAGCCAGGAGAGGGCCCCGGTCAAGCTGGGCCCGGCTGCTGCCGTCGATGGGGCGCTTCTATCTAATGGCTGCCAGATCGAAGGCGCCGTCGAACGCAGCGTCCTGTCCCCCGGCGTGCAGGTGGGAGAGGGCGCCCTCGTCCGCGATAGCGTCATACTCAACGACACCATCATCGAATCGGGCGCAGTCGTCGAGCGCTGTGTTATCGACAAAGAAGTGCGCATCTGCCAGGACGCACACATCGGCCACTCCGACAACAACAACCCCAATCCGGAGCTGCCGGCCCGGCTCAACACCGGCCTCTCCCTCGTCGGCAAAGGCAGCCTCGTGCCCGCCGCCGCACGCCTGGGCCGCAACGTCGTAATCCATCCCTACAGCGGCGCCGAAGCCTTCGGCAACGGCAAGGGCGTGGACAGCGGAACCAGCATCGGCAGTAATCTGCGCTGACCGCAACCGCAGCTGCCGGATTCCGATACCCGCCTTGAAAACTCTCTCTCTAGCCCTGTTTGGCCCGGTACCCAAGCCCGTTCAGGAGCGCAACCAGCCTCTCTCTCTGATCGCCTTGGATCTCGATCTCCGCCCCCTTGACCGCGCCCCCGCATCCCAACTTGCCTTTCAGGTGCTTCAACAAGGCGCGCCTGCCCACATCGGGGCTCTTTACTCCCGTAACAATCGAGACCGTCTTCCCCTTGCGCCCCTTCCGCTCCAGGCGCACACGCACCGGTTGCGTCCCCTGGACCGCGAACGGCGCCGCCGGGTTGCGGGGAAGCTCCGGCGGACTCTGTTCAGCCTCAGGCGCCGGATCCGTCGAGTAGACGAGCCGCGATCCCGACCCTCTGGAAGCGCTGCGTTCCGACCTCTTTGCCTTGCGCTTGGACATGGTTCGTTATTCTTCCGGTTGGAAAGTGGAAAGGAGTTTCAGCATGCAGTATAGCATCAGCGGTGAGATTGCCCAGTCCGCACGCCTCGTTTTCGCCCCGGGGGAACACGCCTGGGTCAGCAAGGGCGTCCTCATGGCCTATTCACCCCGGATCGAGTGGAGCCTGCGTCTGCCGGGCGGCGCTGGCGGCGCACTGCGGCGCAGCCTCTCCGGCGAAGGCATGGCGCTTACCTATCTGGAATCGAAAGCCGAAGACCAGTACGCCCTCCTCGCCGCCAACGCCCCGGGCCACCTGGAACTATGGGATCTTGAACGCGACGGCCCTGTGACGACGACGCGCGGCGCCTTCGTCGCCGCTTGGGGAGAAGACGTCGACATTACCGTGACCGTCGCCCGCCGCGCCGGGGCAGCCGTTTTCGGCGGCGCCGGCCTCTTTCTGCAGACGATTTCCGGCTTCGGCTTCGTGCTCGTGCACGGCAGCGGCGACTTCTTTGAGCGTCAGATGGACGCCGGCGAAGAACTCCTCGTCAGCACCGGCAACCTCGCCGCCTTCTCCTCCGGCATCGACTACGACATTCGCGGCGTCGGCGGCTGCCGCAGAATGATATTCGGCGGCGAAGGGCTGTTTATGACCAACCTGCGCGGCCCCGGACGCGTCCTGCTCCAGACCCTCAAACGCAACTACAGCGCCCGCTCCTCCGGTTGAAAAAACCGCGATTTGGCGTCTGTCTGCACATCGACCACAATGTTGAGCGGAGCCCTGCATGTGGAAACACTGATACGCTGCCCCCATTTCAAGGAGGTCCGTCATGGACCCGGAAAATCTGTCCCGCAATCAAACTGTCAGCGGCGAGGTCCGGCTGCCCGACCCCGTTGACGATGCCATTCTGACACTTGGCGTGCGTATGCGCCTTCCGCTTTCATATGATGAAATCGCAGCGGCATTCGGCATCACTCGCGACCATGTGAGCCAAATCTGCGAGCCATACAAGGAGATGCTGCGCACAACCGGAGAAGATGGCCCTGCCCTCACCTATACGCGACAGTCATCCCGCAAGGCAGTACGGCCGCGCGCTATGTGGGAAAATGCCGCCTTCGGCAACAGTGGCAGGGAACTGTTTCAGAAACAGCAGATTGTGAATGGTGCCGACCGGCTCGCCGACCCCGTCGACGATGCCATCCTGACGCTTGGAGTGCGCCTTACCAATCCGCTTACCTACGAGGAAATTGCATCGCTGCTCCAAATCGCTCACAACGACGCCGGCAAAATCTGCGAACCCTACAAGGAGTTTATGCGCAAAGCTGGGGATTATGGGGTTCGCGGGGTTACCAGAACGGGATAGGCGGCCGCTCGCACTCGCTCCACTGTTCGACCCAACCCAAAGGAAATTCCAAATTGAAGCATCGCCCAACCGCGGCCATCCTCAGCGCGCCGGCGCCGCATCGAAGATCTGCCGTAAGAGATCAGCCCGTTCAACCTCTGTAGTCCAGCGCGGTTGCGCATAATCCTCGAGCACCGCGGTCAGGATCTCGGTGCTGATTACCTTGCCGTCATGGATCGTATGGCGCGCAATCAGTGAAGTGCGCGTCTGCCAGCTCCACATCTGATCGAAGAAAAGGTTTCCCAAACCGTAGACGATGATGCCGGGCTTTTCATTCCCATACCCATACGGCTCCATCGCCTGCGGCACGTGGCTCTGTACACCGGTGACAATGTCTGCACCGGCCGCACGCAGCTCGCGGAAATCCTGCACCTGCCGGAATATCGGCGCCGGGTTGTAGATCTCCTCATGCTGCAACTCAACCGCGATCACGTCGACCTCATCTCGCAGCGCCGCGATCCTGGCGAATATGCCCGCCTTGTTTCCGTTATAGTCGCAAGCGCCCGGCCCGTGCTCCGTCGCCCAGGCAAAGCTGGGATAGTGGGCCAGCGCCGCCAAAAAGGCGAAGCGGTTGCCGTTGTGCGTAAACAGCAACGGCGCGCACGCCTCCTCCTCATTCAAACCGCTCCCGTAAATGGGAATCCCGTTCTCCCGGTACCAGCCAATCGACTCGCGCGCACCTTCCTGGCCGAAGTCATTGACATGGTTGCCGCTCAGCCCCACGATATCCGTGCCCAGCGCCTCCAGCGCCGCCCAATAGGCCGGGCTGCTGCACAGAATCATGTTGTTCAAAGACGGGTCGACGTCACAGCCTGCCAGAAATGGCACTTCATTGCTTATGTGAGTGATGTCGGCCGCACGTAGCGTCGGCGAGATTACCTGCGAAGGGTAAACGTACCCCTTCGCCTCCATCCGCGCCGCCGTTACCCGCGCCATCGCCGTGACGCCGGTCATGATCAGGGTAGTCAACTCGTCAGGCCTGCGATTCGTCGGCTCCGTAATCTGCGGCCGCAGCGCCGCCGCCACCGCTTCACTATCAGAACCAAATACCGACACCACCGCCGTTAGCGGATACGCCGCCTCGTCAAAGGTATTGCTGAGTATGTTCGCGCCGTTCAGGCGCATAACCTTCAATACCGGCGTAAGCCCTTCAAAGGGTACGATTGCCAGGCCGCCGGCAGTCACCTCCAACACGGAGGGAAGTGCGCTGCCGCTGGCAGTCTGCACCGAGTCGGCTGCCTCCTCACCAAAAACTGCCTCCAACTCCGATACGTAATCCGCATCAATGATCAGTGGGCCGCTGCCCCTGCCCTGCCAGCGCAGCGTCAACTCCGCCATCGAGACCTCATCCTGGACCGTCGCAAACGGCGCCACCGGCGCCAGATAGCGCGTGTACAACACACTTCCCGCCCCCGCCGTCCCGGCTGCCAGGCCGATCTGCACGTCGGCGTTGCGCGGCTGGTCCAGTAAAATGACCTTCTTGCGCATGCCCCCGGATTCGATCTCTTCCAGACCGAAGGCCGCCGTGAGCAGTTGACTGAAATAGCGCTCCGGCAGAGCAGTGTCGAGAGCGACCGTCAGCCAGCCGTCGCGGCTGTCTGGCTGCTGCGCCGCCGGCTGCATCTGCGTCGCGGAGACGGTCCCAATCTCTCCGACCCCCTGCGTCCCGCTCGCAAAACTCGCTATCGACGTCGCCGCCGCCACGCCCGCGAAGCCCAGCAGCACGGTCACGAGCAGCCGGCTGGGAGACCGCAAGTTCGCTGCCGCCTCCCTGATTTCAACGGCCCGGCCGGCAGCGAACACCCTTCGCACGCCCGCACGCACAACCTGCAGTCCAGGTCCCAACTGCTCCTCAATCTGATTTCGGATGGCGCCTAGTCGGTTCAAC
>JAPPKT010000063.1 GCA_028819675.1 Caldilineaceae bacterium
GTCCTGGTACCGCGTTGGCTGGAGATCGCCTGCTTGGCGCGCTGCGGTCAACGCCGCGGTACAGGCAACTTTGCCCAGCCAGGCCAGGGGCGTGCAGTGACCAACCAAGTCATCATCGATACCATGGTAGAGCGCATCGTCGCCCGCTTCCAGCCGGCGCGCAATCTGCTGCCGGACAGCTGGCCCGTTCGGGCCGACCTGGCTGAGCTGACCGGGTGGGCTGTGCAGACCAAGTATCCCGGCGAGTGGCCGGAGCCTTCAGCTGCCGATGCGGTTCGCGCCGAGTCGGAGGCCCGGGCCGTGCATAACGCTATCAAGGCTGAGTTTCGGTGCCGTGGTTTGTATGCAGGTGTGAAGTGATTGTTGGTATTGATGAGGATTCAGGCCTTGATTGACTACGCGAAGGTCACGGGCTGTCGACTTCGCTGTTTGGAATGTCGGCCTCTTTGATCTCACCCCTCGGCAGGATCCGCACACAGACACAGTTTCCCCGGAAAAAAGTAGGAGCAATACAGGCGGGCATGGTCCGGCACGGCCGGCGCGAAGCGCCACATGCCCAACCTGCACACTGCCCGGCCACACCTGCAGTCACCCAGTTTGGCGGCACATTTGCAATGTTTGGGGCGTAGCGACAGCCCGTGTGCGAGGAGAGGGAATAACAAACACCTGGCGGGTCATAACTCCCTCCAGGCGTTTTCCCTTTGCTTGCGTTTGACAAACAGAACCGATCGAGACGCGAAGTCACGCCAAAGGCGGCGAAATCAAGAGAATCAATGGCAGGTTGTGGAATCTACTGTAAAGTTTGCAACAGGGACTCAACCGCGCTGCTGCAGTGCCTCCCCTGAGCGCTTAGCCTGTAAGCTGAATTATCATATTGATCAGCGTGATCACTGTCGGAACGGTTACTACGCCAATCAGCCACTTAACCTGTGTCAAAGTGGATTTCGCCACATCCTCTTTCGTAGCCAAGTGGTCGTACGCTCCCCGTAGTTCGGATGTTTCTTTCACCAGGTCACGCTGCACCGCCCGCAATTTGGTTGCCTCTTCCTTAAGACCTTCAACCTGCGCTTCATGGAAAACGCTAACTGTTCGTCGGTAAATCTATATGACTCCAATCTAATCCACATTGCCGACATCCGACTGCTTCCTTTCCGATAGGTTCAGCGCAGAAGGGGCAAGGCTTTGTCAATCTTTCCTGAGCAGAATGTGGGAATACTCCCCTGTTGCTTCAATTTCGCCGTCAACTCCTCCTGGCTGCCCGCGCCCTTCATGCTGTTGCAGGCACGGACACAGCTGACAGGACGCGCCGCGGACCACAGTTCACGCCGATGATTTAGCCGCCCGGCATGCGCGCCGCCCCCTCATTCCACATTGCGGCACGCTGCATGAATACCCCAGTGTCTTCCTGCCAATCTGCATAGTCAATGCGCCCGTCATCGGTCAGCCAGTGGATCATGCGATCGAGACAGGAAGCCAGTTCAGTATTCTCCGCGGCGAGCGCAAAGCCGCCATATTCGACCTTTTCATCGAGGGCTGTGACCGCGAAGGCGTCACCGCGCGCGTAGGCGGCGTCGCGGTTGCCGATTTCGCCTCTGGCCACCGCGTCTATGGTGCCTGCGCCGAGAGCGTCGAGAAGCTCCAGTTCACCGGCCTGGTCCCCAAGATACACCACTTGCGGCATGCTGTGTGAAGGCGGGTGGAGGCGCTGTCTTCCGGCAAGAACGGAAGATTCGCCGGCTGCGGTGATGAGGTAGTCCGGACTGCCGTCGGAGATCACTGTGCCCGCCGGCGTGTCAATGCGTACGCCGGCAGCCAGAACACCCTCGCCATCGACAAACCCCGTCAGTTCCAGCAGACGGAATTCTCCCGTGGTGCCGGCGAGGGCGCCGACGCGTACGTCGCTGGTCAGGTCGTCATGCGCGGCAAGGCGCGTCGCGTCTGCGGCGCGCACGAGCAGTGACTGGCGGAAGGTGATGTGCCCTGATGTGAAGGTGACGACCTGATTGCCGGCGGCGTCCCGGGTACGGGCGTCGAGAATCGTGATGCCGCCCCCGATGATGTCGTATTGCGGCGTCGCCGCCTGCAGCCAGATGTCATTCCAGATCGCGATCGGGTGGCGGGAAAAGGAGAGGCCTGCGCCATCGATGGCTTCAAGCGCGGTCAGCAGATCGGCTTCATAGCCAAGATGGGTGTGAAATCCCTTGGCATCCGGATCTTCGACGGCGCTGTAGCTGACGGGCGCGAAGAAGGCGTAGAAGCCAACGTTGAGAACGCGCTCGTCATCCACGCAGGCCTGCGACGGCGCACGGGCCGGCGGAGCGGCAACCTCGAAGGTGCAGGCGGCGGCGAGACAGAGAGAGACCAGCGCGCATGCGGCGGCTCTGGCGAGGGCGAAAGGCGGGGGCAAGTTGGTTGATCTCATGCTGTTTTCCTGGGTTCCTTTGCGAAATGGTCTGTTTTGCGACCGAACCCTTGCGGCCGTCAGGAAAGCCACTGCGCGCCCCGCCTCCTCCGCGCGCGTATAGACCTCCACCATTCTCGCCGTCTTCCAGCGCCCCTGCGCCATAATCTCATGCGTCGGCGCGCCCGCCTTCGCCAGCCGCCGACCAGCTTGGCGAAGGCAAAAACCGGATCGGCTGGCGGAGGATAGGGGTGCCTCCACGAATATGCCCTGCTGTACGCGTGAAGTCAGGCAGATGACGCCTTTTTCATGCGGTAGCCGACGCGCGGTTCGGTGAAGATGTACCTGGGATCGCGTGCATCGTCACCCAGTTTTTGGCGCAGCCTCTTGACGACGGTACGGACCAGCCTCGTGTCGCCTAAGTGTCCCCGGCCCCAGACCCGTTGCATCAGCCGGCTGTGGGTCAACACCATACCGGCGTTGGTCGAGAGCTCGTAGAGCAGTGCATACTCGGTCACGCTCAGGACGACCGGTTGTCCGGCAACGGTAACGCGGCGTTCCGCATAGTTAATAACCAGATCTTCCAGGACATAGTTTTCGGGCTGCCCGGGATAGCCGATTCCGGAGCGCTGGCGCAGAGCCGACATGATCCGCGCGGCCAGTTCGGTCGGTGAGAACGGCTTCACCACGTAGTCGGCAGCCCCTGTTTCGAAGGCCCTGGCAATGAGATTTTCCTGGCCGTAGGCGGAGAGGAAGATGACGGGCAGCGCACTCTTTTCCAGGATATCCTTCATCAGATCGATCCCGTCGAACCCCGGCAGCATCATATCCAACAGGACGAGATGGGGCCCCTCCTGCGCAATCAAACGGTCGACATCCCCTGGTTCTCCGGTCACGATCGGCTCATAGCCTGACTTGGAGAGGACGTCGCGGGTATATCTGAGCGCGTTGGGGTCATCGTCCACGACGAGGATGCGCGTCCGCTCCTGTGTCTCATTGCCGGGTTCGCCGGCAAACGGCGCGGGTTCGGCAGTGCCTGCAGTTTCCTCTTTCTCAACAATTGGAACGGTAAAGATAAAGCGTGCGCCCTGGCCGGGGCCGTCACTTTCGGCCCAGATGCGGCCTCCGTGCGCTTCCACAATGCCTTTGCAGATGGCGAGGCCCAGCCCCGACCCGGTGAGGTCTCCCTGCCGCTCCTCGCCGTCGATGCGGGAAAAATTTCTGAACAGGAGCGGCAGCCGCTCGGCGGGTATGCCTCTGCCCTCGTCGGAGATTGAGACGACCACCTGAAACTGTTTCAGAACAGCGCGCACGGTGATGGTGGACAGCTCGTTGGAATACTTGGCTGCATTGGAGAGCAGGTTGCTGAGCACCTGGACGATGCGGCGTCTGTCGGTCATGACCTGGGGCAGGTCCGGGGCGACGTCGATATGGATTCTGTTCGTGCGGCCTGCGCTCAAAAACATGATACGGGCCTCGTCCACGAGGGCGGCGGTATCGGACGGCTCCGGGGCGACGGAGAGTGTGCCGGTCTCGATGTGAGCCACTTCGAGCAGGTCGCGTATGAGGCTGCGCATGCGGTCGGCCTGCTCGGAGATGATGCGGTGGAACTGGCGCATTTCGGCCGGGTTGAGGGAGGCTGCATCGTCCAGAAGTGTGTGTGCGGAGCCTCTGATCGTGGTCAGCGGGGTCTGCAACTCGTGGCTCACCATCCCCATGAATTCGGCGCGCAGCCGCTCCAGCTCCTCGAGCGGCGTCAT
>JAPPKT010000257.1 GCA_028819675.1 Caldilineaceae bacterium
TCTGACCGGCCATCCATAGCTTGTATTCGGTGCACAGCGCCGAGGCACAGACTTTAACGACAGCCCAATCCGCTTTCGCCTGCGGGTCGGGCATTTCGTGAAACGCCACCTTACGTTCACCTGTGATTGCTGCCTGGATCACGGGAAACACTCCTTGTTGGTCCAGCGGCCAGAGTGCGTGCGTTCACCCACCACACACGTCGACTGGCACGACCCTGTCACAATAAAGTATGGACGGACGGGAGAGGAGGGGGGAATGGCACATTTCCTGGCGCACCGGATTCAGACCAACCCCTCCTTCGGGCTGTTATTCCAGGCAACTGCCTCAACGCCACCCGAATAACGTGGTATCAGGGTTTGGACCTCCGGGTCTGCCTCTTCGACCCACGCAGTCCATTCAGCGTTTTCAGTAACATGCTCGGCGACAACGGCCTGGACGGCCTCGGGCAGTTCGGCATAAATGGCCCAGTACCAGATAGTGAGTACTGTCCGCCACTGGTCGCTCTGGTTTGCGTGTGCCGAATGCAACAGCCGCGCGTCGCCGATGACCACGTCCCCCGCACGCACAGGAACGTCAACCTCGCCTTCAGCCTTCTGAAATGCAGGGTGGCTCAAGTCCTTGGCGCGGCCCACTTCGTCGCTGTCATGCGCCCGGCGATCCATATCGTGTAGCGAATGCCGCCTCAGATGTGAGCCCGGAATCAGGCGAAGGCAACCGTTCTGCGGGCTGGTGTCGACCAGGTAGTACATCAGAAAGTACTGCTGCGGCTGGTTGGTGTAGCTGATCGGATGCTCCCACAGTACGCCATCCTGATGCCAGTAGAGCGGAGGGCTGTGCGGCGGCTTGCTGATCACAAATCCGCTCCAGACTTTGGGTTCGTCAAAACCCAGCTGAGCCAGCGCCCCTAACGCGCCCGGATGGGCAATCAGTTCCGGAAAGGCCGGGTGCGGAAACTTCCAATAGGGTATGATGCAGCCCTGCGACCGGCGTTGTTCAAAATGCTCCTCATCCTCCTGCGCGATCGTCCATTCACTCATGGCATTCAGCTTGGCCACCATCTCCGGTTCCAACACATCCTCGAAGACACAGAAGCCATCGCGCATGAGTTGGTTCCGCTTTTCGACTGCAGTGATGGGCATGGGTGAACCTCCATACTTTCCGATTGCGGATGTCGGCTCAAGTTATTATCGGGAACAGGGAGAACAGATCTGCGGTTGTTCTACATTTGCGCTGAGATTGCGCAAAGATCGCGCGGGCTAAGTGGGGCTAAACTACGGCGTCGGCTGCTCCTCATCCGGCCTGCGCACCGGGCGCCGTGCCATCGCCCGCGGCTCCACCTGGCTGTAGATGCGGCGAATCGCCCGCTTCCACATCGAGCGCGCCGCCGCCGCCTGATAGGTTGCCTGCCGCTGCGTATTCGTCCACCAGGTCGATTCCCGCTTTTCCACCGGCACGCTCCACTTGACAGCGCATGCCCCCCAGGTCAGACCCGCGCCAAACCCGACAAACACAAGATTATCCCCCGGCGCCACCTTTCCTTCCTCTATCGCTTCGCATAGAGCAATTGGAATGCTGGCAGTGCTCGTGTTGCCGTACTTGTGAACGTTTACATATACCTTGTCTTCCGGGATCTTCAACTGGCGCAGCACGCTGTGCTGGATGATGCGCTTGTTCGCCTGGTGGGGTACCACCAGATCGACCTCGCTGACCGGAACACCGGCCTTGTCCAACACCCGTCGCGTAGCGTCCGCCATGATCCGGGTCGCAAAGCGGAAGACGGCCCGCCCGTCCATCTGGATGTAATGCGAGCCGCTGCTCACCGTCTCCAGACTGGCTGGAGCCGCGCTCCCGCCCGCCGGAATCGTCAACAACTCCGCACCCGACCCGTCGCTGCCAAGCACCGAAGCCGTGACACCGCCCGGCACGTCGCTGGCGGCCAGCAACACCGCGCCCGCACCGTCACCAAAGAGAACGCAGGTCGTACGGTCGGTCCAATCCACCCACCGGCTCAGCGTTTCGGCGCCGACAACCAGCACATACTCGACGTCCCCGGCCAGAATCTGCCCGCGCGCAATGCTGAGAGCATACACAAAGCCGGAACAGGCAGCGCTCAGATCAAATGCGCCGGCATTGATGAGGCCCAAATTATCCTGGATAATACTCGCCGTGGCGGGGAAAAAATGCTCCGGCGAACTGGTCGCACAGATGACCAGATCCACCTTGGCCGGATGGAGGTCGGCCACTTCGAGCGCTTTACGCGCCGCCTGCGTCCCCAGAGTGGCAGTCGTCTCCTGGGGCGACGCCGCGACCCGCCGCTCCTGAATGCCCGTTCGCGTCCGAATCCACTCGTCCTGGGTATCGACGACCTGTTCTAGATCCTGGTTTGTGACCACCCGCTCGGGAACCTCATAACCCCAGCCGATAATTTGGGCATAACAGGGCGGCTGCACCTTGTCCAGCATCGCCTGCTCCGCCTCTGCCGCCGGAAAGTGCCCGTTCAAATGCTCGGCTGCGTAGTCGCTCCCGGTCCCGTTTTCCTCATGCCCTTGTGCTGTCATACACCATTCTCCTCAAACCGCCGCAGCATCAGACATGAGTTGTGGCCGCCGAAACCGAAACTATTGCTCATTGTCACTGCGACGTCTGCCTGCACAGACCGCAACGGCGTGTAGTTCAGATCACAAGATGGATCGGGGTTGTCCAGATTGATGGTTGGCGGAATGATGCCCTCTTTGATCGTCTTGAGGCAGACAATCGCCTCGATCGCTCCAGCCGCTCCCAACAGGTGCCCAAGCATCGATTTCGTGCTGCTGATGTTCACGTTGTAGGCGTGCTCGCCTAACGCCCGCTTGATCGCCTTTGTTTCACCAGGGTCGTTGAGTTCCGTGCTCGTTCCATGCGCGTTGACGTAATTCACGTCGGACCGCTTCACCCCGTAGCTCTCCGCTTTGCGCAGCGCCATATTCATCGCATCTTCCGCGCCCTGGCCGTCGAAATGGGGTGCGGCCATATGATACGCGTCGGCGCTGTTGCCGTAGCCGATTACCTCTGCATAAATCTGGGCATCGCGGGCCAGCGCATGTTCGAGCGACTCCAGTATCAGAATCGCGCTCCCCTCGCTCATCACAAAGCCATCCCGGTCGCTGTCGAACGGACGGCAGGCCGCCGACGGTTCCTCATTGCGCTGGCTCATCGCGCCCATGATGTCGAAGCCGGCCATGATGATTGGTAGCAGCGCCGCCTCCGAGCCCCCCGTGACCATCACCTGCGCATCCCCGCGCCGGATCAACTCAAATGCCTCACCCGTAGCCGCAGTACCGCTGGCGCAGGCGTTGACCACCGAAAAATTGGGGCCGCGCAGATTGTAGAGAATCGCTATCTTCCCGGCCGCACTGTCCACCAGCATATTCGGAATCAGAAACGGGCTCACCTTGCGCAAGCCGCGCTTCTCCGTCAGCCTGAAATTGTCAAGCAAGGAGGTGAGGCCGCCTGTCCCGCTGGCGATCAGCACGCCTATATCGGTTGGCGTCTCTTTGCTCGGGTCGAGCCCACTGTCGGCGAACGCCTGCTCCGTTGCCACCAAAGCATACTGAATATACGGATCAAGCCGGCGGGCCTCCTTACGATCCATATAGTTCTTGGCTTCGAAGCCCTTCAACTCGCCTGCAAAGCGGGTATTCAGCTCGCTGGTGTCGAATTTGGTGACCGTATCAATGCCTGACCGGCCTGCCAGCAGGGCATCCCACGTATCATCAACCGTCAAACCCAGGGGAGTCACCGCACCGATGCCGGTGATCACGACCCGCCGCGGCTGGCCATTGCTACTGTACATGCGCGTCAATTCCATGTGGCCCTGCCGGCTTGGGCAAACAGCCTTCATTTGCTCTCGTCGTCAGGCCACCTTTTGAAAATACAATCGAATCTGTCTGTATACTCTACTATAACACATTTACGAGACAATCGTTGCGTTTCATCCATTTACATGAAAAGGAGGTCGATCCTGGTGTGGAACTGTCCGTTTCCGACTGTCGACGGTACGTGTGCATCCCAATATTTGGGTGAACTTTCCCGTTCCTCAGGCAGCAACGGACCCATGCCCAGTCCGCGATCAACCCTGAGGCAGAGGAAACGGC